>JBHIDV010000046.1:0-11484 GCA_046760285.1 Sedimentisphaerales bacterium | reverse complement strand
TGGGTGCGCCAATCGCAGCGTCCAGGCGTGAAGTGCAACCCGGTTTATGATAGGCTCCGCCGGAACAAGGTATTTAGCCCCACGTTCTACGTGGGGTTTTCCATTATCGGCCAACTGCCACTCGTAGACGAGCTTTCCGCCATACATATCATCAGCGACGATAGGGTGCTTTATATATGAAAGATGAACCCGTATCTGATGCGTTCGGCCGGTCTTGGGTGTAAGTTTGAGCAAAGAAAAGCCGCGAAAAGATTCGACTACCTCGTAAAAAGTGATTGCCTCTTTGCCAATTTCCGGCCTGATAGCGTATTTTTCTCTGACTCGGGGGTGCACGCCCAGCGGTGCGCTTATACGGTCGGCATTCAATTCGGGTCTGCCATGGACGATGGCCAGATAGGTTTTTTCTATCTGCCGGCGTTCAAATTGCTTGGCGATTTTCCATTGAGCAGTATCGTTTTTGGCCACGACCATAATGCCCGTGGTATCCTTATCCAGCCGATGAACTATGCCCGGGCGAAACTCACCCAGGCCGCTCGATAGCTCATTTGAATAATACGCAAGCGCATTTACAAGTGTACCATGGGTGTTGCCGCGGGCGGGGTGGACAATCATATCGGCTTGTTTATTGAGGACAATTAAATCAGAGTCTTCGTAGATAATATCAAGTTGGATATTTTCGGGCGGAATATCTTTGCTCGGCGGCTCTGGAAGCGTCAAATCAATTTTGTCACCGCAGGTTAACTTAAAACTGGGCTTAACGGTTTTGCCGTTAACCCTGACATTGCCACTTTTTATTGCATCTTGGATGAAACGTCGGCTGAGGTAATCAAGTCGGCCATGCAGGTATTTATCAATCCTGCGCTGCCTAATGGAAACTCCCACATGAAGCGTCAATAATTGCCCTTTGGTGTCTGACGAATCGAACATTTTTCTTTGCCACGAAAACCCGTGGTGAAACCACGGGCTAAATATTTAGCCCCACGTTTTACGTGGGGTTATTCATTGCTCAGGGACGATATTTGGTGCTTGAGGTATCAGATTGATGTCAATGGGCAGATTCGTGTCAGCCGGTAGATTCGCTTCAGCAGGCTTTATCGGCTGGACTGAACTGGCCGAAGTCTCGATGGGCGGTTTTGCAGAGGCGGTTGGTTCTGGTTTTGGGGATGGCTTAAAGACCACCTTTGTTTTATAATCAGCCATTGTCTCGAGGCGCCGCTCTGCTGCGGCTTTAGCTACAGTGCCTTCAAAATCATCCGTTTCGATGATATCGCGATATATTTGTCGTGCCTTCTCGAAGTTGCCCAGCTCTTCTTCGCATATTCCCAGGCCGAATTTAGCAATAGCCTCCAGCGATGGATTAGATGCCCGCCTCAGGTGAACCTCAAGCGCCTCGGTGTAACTGGCCTTTGCCTGGTTTATCTGCGCCATTAAATCCTGTTTGCTTATCGCGGCCGGGCGGTAATGCAGTTCCGTCCGTAGGGCTTCTGCTTGCTTAATAAGTGCTAAAGCAGCCATTTGGCCATTATTTGTATTTTGAGCGAAGATTTTGAGCCTGTCGGCGGGTCCGCCACGCTGAACGAGTATATATGAAATATCTTCTCCCTGGGCTTGGGCGCTAAGGATTTGCATCTTGCTGCCCATAAGCTGGCTGAGAAGGTCTGTAAGCTCGATTTGTGTTCGAATCGCCACGTTCTTACTATGTATTCTCCAGATGTATAAGCCCCCGACCACAACAATAATTACTAATACGCCGATAATCATTGTGCGATTTTCTTTGGCCCATTGTGGGAAATTTGCAATCCACTCGGCCAGTTCGTTAGTCTTTAGCTCGTGACGATGGTCAGGTTTCATTTCTTTCTCCAGACCTCTATTTCGGTTATTGCCCGTCCTGATTTAAAATGATATTATAGCAAAACTTCTTTTATCTTGCAATGGGACTGGCCAGATGTTAAAATATTGGTTAATAATCAATTGAAAGGGTATAAATGTTCACAATTACGGCAAAAGAGAAAACTTTTTACTTTTCTCTGCTTTTAGCTGTTTTCCTCTGTATAGCCGGCCTCGTTAGAAATTCTACATCAGCAAATATGATACAAAAAGGTAAAATTTCTTACGGGGCCGATGAGCAGGTAGATAAGGCTGGGTTCGGGGCCCCCAAACGCAAAAAAACGCGTTTGGGGAACCCCTTCCCGCGGAGCGGCGTCCCTGGAACCTCAGGCGGAACCCCGATTAGCAGCAGCTCTGTTGAAGACGTCTGGGACCCAGCTAAATATATCAGCGTTGATGAGATTCAGCCTGGGATGGAGGCGTATTGCCTTACCTGCTACGAAGGCACAAAAATCGAAAAGTTTGAGCTGGACGTTATAAGCGTGGTGCGTAATATAGAGCCGGGCAGGGATGCAATATTGGTTAAGGGCACAGACGAGCGTTTCATCCGCACAGGTCCGGTGTGGGGGTGTAGCGGCTCGCCCGTTTATATTGACGGCCGACTGGCAGGGGCATTAGCCTTTGCGTGGACTTTCAGTAAGGACCCACTTTATGGCGTCACGCCCATCGAGGAAATGCTCAGAGTCGGCCAGTCAAATCGCAGCTCGCAAGCTGTCAACGGCGATAAGCGACCAGCAATAAGTGACAGGCAAAAAGCGACCATGGGATATGCTTTTGATTTTACCAAGCCGATTGATTTTGCTGAAATTGACAAGCAACTTTTGCCGAAAAAATCGAAAATCTCGCCGTCCAGTTTCCAGCAGTTGCCCTGTCCATTGCTCGTTTCCGGTTTATCGGCTAAGGCTTGCCAGCAGTTAGCTCCTCTATTTGAACCTTTCGGACTTATGGTGGTTCCAGGTATCGGTGGCGGCGGAGAGCTAAAAACAAATGCCCAGGATGTACCAGGGGCGCCCCCCACGCCAAAGAATGCGTTTGCCGGCCCCAAATTAGAGCCGGGCGCTGTTCTTAGTGTTCCGTTGGTCAGCGGTGATATAACCATGTTCGTGCTGGGCACGGCGACCGAGATTCGGGGCGATAAGGTCTACGGCTTCGGGCACAGCTTTCTGGGCTATGGGCCAATAGATTTGCCGATGGCCACGGGACAAGTGCATACGGTAGTATCAAGTTTGGCTCGTTCTTATAAGCTTGGTAGCGCACTGGAAATAGTGGGTGTCTTGACTACGGACGAGTCAACGGCGGTCTTTGGCCAGATCGGGGCCCAGCCGAAAATGATACCGCTGTTCATAAAAGTAGACCGTTATAATGACACCGAGCCACGAGTATATAACTGCCAGGTCGCTCACAATCGGTTGCTTACTCCGGGACTGCTTCGGGCCGCTATGTATGGGGCAGCGTTTCACCTCGGCGATTTCCCGCCGGACCATATGATTGAATACAAAGTAGCTATCGGTATAGAGGGCGGCGAAACAATTAGCTTTAAGAACGTCTCTACCGGGCTGGGTGTGGCTGAGGCGGCAGCCGAAAGTATTAGCTCCATTGCATTGCTGATGAATAATCCATATAAGGAAGTTGACATAAAATCGGTCGATTTTGATATTCGCATTGCACCGAAAAATATCGTTTCACATATATGGTCGGTCGATTTGTCCGACTCAAAGGTCAAAGCTGGCCAAGAAATCAAGATTGCCGTAGTGGTAGAATCTTTCCTGGCGGAAAAGAAAGAATACTACTTCAGTCTAAGGATACCTGAGCAGTTAAAGCCCGGCAAATATACTTTGACTGTGTGCGGCTCGTATGATTATGAGCGGTTTCTTCGCAAAGCCGTTCCATACAGATTCATGGCGCTGGATATGACGAGCCTGATTAAGGCGTTGAATGATGCTTTAAGCATTGAGCGAGATAGATTGTATTGCCTTTTGAGCCTGCCTGCCGGCGGTGTGGCAGTAGAAAGAGCTGAGCTTCCTGACTTGCCGGCGACAAAGACGCTTCTGTTGCAGAATACCAAAAGGGCGCTGAGAACTCAGCCGTACCCACATTGGCTCGAAAAAAGTATGAGTACAGGCACGATAGTGGCCGACAAAAAAACTATGCGTATAACGGTAGAGAAATAGTGAAGAGGAAATCAGAACATCAGGGTATCAGGGTGCAGGATATCAGGTCATCAGAGTATCAGAAAAAACTGACCTGATGTCCTGATAACCTGGTATCCTGATAACCTGACCCAGGAGTTATTATGACAGATAAAAGAGCGTTTGCGACTTGTGTAACTTTCAGCTGTATGCTACTGATGACTTTTCCGCCTGCGGCGGAAAAGGGCTGGGCAGTTAGCAGCAAGATTACACGTCAGACCACCAGCGCGGATTTCTTAGCCGGCGAAACCTCTGGTGTGGTTATTGGCTCCCGAGGGACTATCCAGCTCGGACGCGCCTCGGAAGTGCTGGTTGAGAAATTCGAGGATGTCTGGTCAATAAATAGTATCGTGGTAAGCGGTGGGACGGTCTATCTTGGCAGCAGCCCTAACGGGGGTATTTATAAATACAGTCTTGGCAAATTGACAAAGATTTACCCGCTGTCCGCAGGACGCCTTACGGCGGAGCCGGACACGACAGAAGACGACAGTGCTTCGAGCGCAAGCGAGGGCAAGCCCACAGATGCAAATACGGTCGAGGTTGAGCAGTATTTAGCCAACGAGCATATTTTTGCAATGGCTACTGATGTGGCCGGTAGACTCTTAGTTGGTATAAGCGGCGAAAAATGCAAATTGTGTCGGCTTGAAGCAGACAAGATGGAAACTATTTTTGAGCCCAACGACGTTGAAGGGACCAAATATATATTCGCCATAACCACCGACGAGGCAGGAAATATCTATTTAGGCACAGGACCGCAAGGCAAGATTTATCAGCTCGACCCACTGGGAAAAGAGGCACAGCTTGTTTACGATAGTCTGGACAAGAACATACTTTCGCTGGCCATTGGACAAGATGGATTTATTTATGCCGGAAGCGACAGCCGGGGACTGGTATATAAGATAGACCCTCGCAGTAAAACAGCAACAGTCTTGTATGATAGCGAGCAGCCAGAAATTACAGCCCTGTTATCCACGGGAACTCGGTCCTCTGAAGATAGGGATTTGTATGCCGCAGCGACCTCAGCTAAGATTGTTCAGTCCGAGACAAAGTTTGCAGCCATACCTGCGGCGGGTCGGCCGGAAACCGTAGGTTCCCGCAGAGCGGCAACGCCCTCGCAAAGGTCAGAAAGTGCCAGCAAGGGCGTACGCAAATTGCAAATTGCAAATACAAAAGAGCCAGCTGATAATCAATCAGCTAAAAGAAAAGCTCCGCCTCGTCCACCTGCCAAGCCAGCTAAGGCCAGCTATATATATAAGATAACCAAGGATGGTTTCGTGACCGATATATTCAGTGAGACTGCGGTATTCTTCTGCTTGGCGGAATCCGCCGAAGGCGGACTGCTGGTTGGGACCGGAAACGACGCCCAGCTTTTTGCCGTCGACCCTGCCTCGGAGCAGGAAACAATCATTTATGAAGATGAGCAGGCATCACAGATAACAGCAGTAGCGGTGTCCGCCGATGTTGTGTATGTCGGGACAGCGAACCCTGCAAAGTTGATAAAGTTGCAACAGAATTATGCCGGAGAGGGGACCTACATTTCCGCTCCTTTAGACGCTGGCCAGCCCGCAAAGTGGGGCAAGCTGCAAATTGAAGCGGACATCCCAGAAGGATGCAAGGTTTTGCTGGCATCTCGCAGCGGAAATGTTAAGGATGTAAACGACCCGACTTTCTCAGACTGGACCGAACTGGTGGAAGTGACAGAACCCATACAATTGCGCTGCCCGCTGGGCAGGTTCTGTCAATATAAACTTCTGCTGCAAAGCAAAGATGGTCTGCAAAGTCCGCTCATAAGAGAGGTGGCTGTTGCCAGCACCGTGCCCAATTTGGCACCGAAAGTGGAATCGGTTAGCGTCAGCCGAATCAAGCAGGGGAGCAAAACAGGAATATTCAAAATCAGCTATAAGGCCAAAGACGACAACAATGATAAGCTAATCTATAAGATAGATTTTCGGAAAATCGGAAGGACCACCTGGATTGAACTAAAAGATGAGCTGCAAACAAATACCTTCGAATGGGATGGAAAGACTGTTGAGGATGGCCGATATGAGGTCAGGGTAATCGCCAGTGATGAAAGAAGCAACACCACCACCACTAAATTAACCGGCAGTAGAATAAGTGACCCGGTAGTAGTTGATAATACCGGGCCGATTATTAAAAAACATTCCATCGAGAAAAATGATAAGACAATAACGCTAAAGCTGCAAGTTTATGATGAGCTAAGTGCGATTGGCCAGTTGCACTATACCATCGATAGCAACGCCGAGTGGAAAGGTGCTCTGCCGGATGACTTAGTCTACGATACTACGGAGGAGAACTTTACTATTGTGATTGAAGAATTGGAGACCGGCGAGCATATACTTGCGCTTAGAATCAGTGATGACATCGGCAATACGACATACAAAACTTTTGAGCTTAACTCGTAGTGCGGTATATTGAGTTCAAGAAGATCGTTGACACGGTAGAATCACTTTGTACAGCAGCTAACTATGAGCTGCCCGATGACGTTTTAGCAGCTCTTAAAAAAGCGGCCCAAACAGAATCCCACCCGGGGGCGGTAAAAATATTGAATCAACTTATCGAAAATGCCCGCATAGCAGCGCAGCAGAGAATACCACTGTGTCAGGACACCGGCCTGGCGGTAGTTTTTATAGAGCAAGGCGCCGAAGTTGCGGTCAAACCCCACGTAGAACGCGGACCCCACGTAAAACGTGGGGCTAAATATTTAGCCCCCGGTTTTACCGGGGGTTCACAATGCGGTTTTACCGCAGGTTTGTTTGATGCTATCAATGCTGGGGTTAAGGCGGGCTACGAAAAAGGGTATCTGCGAAAAAGCGTTGTCGCTGACCCATTGAATAAGCGTGCAAACACCAACTCCAATACACCTGCTATTATTCACCATACGATTGTCCCGGGCGAGACCTTAAAGCTGACCGTTATGGCTAAAGGTGGTGGGTGCGAAAATAAAAGCCAGTTCAAAATGTTCAAACCCACCGCTGAAAGAAAAGAGCTGATAGATTGGATTGTGGATGTAGTAAGGGAAGCTGGAGCGGATGCTTGTCCACCATTTGTGGTTGGCGTAGGCATTGGCGGCGATTTTGAATTAAGCTGTCTTTTGAGTAAAAAGGCACTGTTGCGGAATCTGGCCTCGAAAAATGATGATGAGTTTTACGCCCAACTTGAGGTAGATTTGCTCTCTGAGATTAACGCGCTTGGATTAGGCCCGCAAGGGCTGGGCGGTGATACTACCGCCTTGGCGGCTTTGGTGCAGGCCGCCGCCTGTCATATAGCATCGTTGCCGGTAGCAGTTAATATTGAATGTCACAGCCATAGACACAAGACGGCAATAATCTGATTACTCGGCCCGTGTATGACCTAATAACCTAATCTGCCCCACGTAGCCTTCTGCATCTTTTGCAAATCAGCCAGGCCCTCGTCGGTAGTAGGCGCATAATGATGCGGCGGGTTTGCCATCTTGCCAATCTTTATCGTCTCTGCTCCTCTATACTTCCAGTAATCGCTGTGGCCATCAGCAAAGGAGACGTTTGTGCCGTCACCATGCCGGACAAACGGTGGGTCCCACCATTTGGGAATAACGTAGTGAATAGCGTAACTATCCGGAGTTATCCTGCCTTCGTCAAGAAAAACGAGTCTATATGCCGGAGCGGGGACAGTAATCTCTGTTCTCCTCTTAACCATCAACACCGTCCTGCCCACTCTCACCCCCTTATTACCAATATAAGTTCCAGATGCATCGAAACAACCATTCATACCATAAGCTGTGGAGTAGGTCCGCATCTCCCCACGAATACCGGTAGGGCAGCGGTAAAGCTTTTCGTTTTTGCAGTATGGAAATAGCGCTCCGAGTCGGATAGCTTGTATTTGTATATCATGCGGTCGTTGTTCTCCCTGTCTATAACCAGCGGCACAATCGTTGCCTACCCAATAGCGCTCACCCTTATGAGGACCAGATGTGGGCACCGGTGCAGCAGGGGGGGCGGTAGGGGCCCAATAGGCTTCGCCATTAACAATCCTATCATCGTTATCATCTGCATACATAATCCAGCAAAAGGTCAGTGACTTCAGATGGTTAAGGCACACCGCACGTTTGCCCTGCTCTCTGGCCCGATTTAGTGTCGGTATCAATATCGCCATCAATATCGCGATGATAGCGATTACCACCAAAAGCTCTATTAACGTAAAACCACCTCGTTTAGTCATAGTGCTACTCTCTCCAGGGCAAGGGTTCCCGCAAAGCGGGGTCCTAAGTGATACAGTATTATTGAAATGGCTGCTTATGCGGCCAGCCATATTTCTCGAATCGGCCGAACTCTTTTTCTGAATTATCGCGGGGGTCCTCTTTCAGGGCTGAACGCACCTCCTCAACGTGGGCGTCCACAAACACCGCGTTGCATGTGCCGCTGTTTAATTCTCCGCCTGAGGTGCTGTGGAAGGTGGCGAACCAATCCCGACCATCAGGACACAAAGCGTTGTCGTTGAGGACCCAATTACTGCCAGGTCTGGTCCACATATTCTCCTCAGCAAAGAAAAAGACCTCCGCTTTACTTCTGGTAATCTCGGAAAATTTATAGACCCCGCCGCGTCCCTTGGAGTCGGTCCTGGCCGAGCCGTGTGGGTCGCCACTTTTGGAGCCCAGGTAGGAGTTCATACTATAGCTGTAGTAAGGAACAACAGGTATGGAAGGGTCGTGACTGGGATGTCTTTCGCCCTCAGACTTGGCAAGGACTTTGAACGATGGGCACAAATGGACCTTCTCATTTTTCAGGTATGGCCAGAACGGGCCATCAGCTGGAAATCTCGGGTCGTGCCATCGGCAGAAACGTTCGTACCCGGGCACAGGATGTTCTGTCTTGACCAGAGAGGTCCACGCATAAGGATAGCGGCCGTCGTGGTCGTCTAAGTACATGGTCTGCGCCAGTCCATATTGACGAAGGTTGCCTCTGCAAGTCATTTCCCTTGCCTGCTCCTTAACCCGCTGCAGTGCTGGCATCAATATCGCCATCAATATCGCAATAATAGCTATTACCACCAAAAGTTCTATTAAAGTGAATCCCGTTCGTTTAGCCATAATCCTACCCTCTTCATATCTGTTAATGGTCTTTGAAATCTTTCATCCAGGGCGCTTCGGTTTCCCAGTGGGGCGGGGGTGCGTTTATATCAAAGTTCTTGGCCCATTTGACGCGCCACAATTCCTTCAGCCAAACCTTCCTGGCCGAGTAGTCCAAAAAGATGCCGTTTATCGCCTGTTGGTGTCTGTTAATGCAGAACCGGTTCATGGATTCTTTATGACCCACTATCCTATGGCCGTCCCATGCTGGGGGCGTATCATCATTCTCCGGCCCACCACACCAGAACCAGCAGTCCAGAAACAGCGGGATGTTACCGCCTCCTTTCACATTAACTGTTCCCCAGTAATATTTGGCGGCCTGGCCGTAAAGTGGGTCTTGCGCAGCTACATAGACCCAGTGGTTGATTCCATAACTGCCCCACGCACCGGCTGGCCCGTACTTACCGGCTGGCCGCGAGCTGGTCACGCCGATCTTGCCCCAGGCCGTAAACGTGTCGCCGCCTACTGCAAGGCCGTGGCTGGCCGAGTTAGGGTAAACCGGGTTCTTAATTTTTGTCGCCATGGGGCAGCAGCGAATCTTGGGGTCCCGATAATAGTAGTCATACAGCACATTTATCCAACGACCTGAACGGTTTGTGCGCTTGGGAAAGAAGCCGTTGTTGTCATCGGTGTACATGGCGAAAATGGTGCCCCATTGCTTGAGGTTTGACTGGCAAACAACGGCTTTTGCCTGTTTCTTTACCCGCTGCAATGCCGGCATCAAAATAGCTATCAGTAGCGCGATGATAGCTATTACCACCAAAAGCTCTATCAATGTGAATCCCGTTCGTTTAGCCATAGTCTACCCTCTTCATATCTAATAGTCTTTGAAATCTTTCATCCAAGGTGCTTCGGTTTCCCAGTGGGGTAAGGGTGCTGTTACATCAAAGTTTTTGGCCCATTTGACACGCCACAATTCCTTCAGCCAAATCTTTCTGGCTGAGTAGTCCAAAAAGATGCCGTTTATGCCCTGCTGGTGTCGGTTGATGCAGTACCGGTTCATGGAATTCGTGTGAGGGGCGAACCGTTCGCCGTCGTAACTGGGGGGCGTATCGTCGTTCTCCGGCCCACCGGTAAAGAACCAGCAGTCCAGGAACAGCGGAATGTTGTTGCCCCCCTTCACATTGACTGTTCTCCAAAAATATTCGTGGGACTGGCCATAAAGTACCGTTTGCCCGGGCACATAGACCCAGCCGTTGATTCCATAGCTGCCCCATGTGCCAACCGGTCCCCAGTATTCGTTTGGCGTCATACTGATCTTGCCCCAGGCCGTAAATGTGTCGCCACCTGCTGTAAGTGTGCTGCTGGCCCCTGCTGGATTCCTAATTTTTGTCGCCATCGGGCAGCAGCGAATCTTATCAATCCTATAATAGTAATCGAACAGGACATTTATCCAACGACCGCCCGACTGCGTGCGTCTGGGAAAGAAGCCGTTATTGTCGTCGGTATACATGGCAAAGATGGTGCCCCACTGTTTGAGGTTTGACAGGCAAGCAACGGCTTTGGCCTGTTTCTTAACTCGCTGCAGTGCCGGCATCAAAATAGCTATCAACAATGCAATGATAGCTATTACCACCAAAAGCTCTATTAACGTAAAACCTCTTTGTTCGTTTATTTTCAATGCTCCTTGAAGTTTGCCATCCAGGGCGCTTCGACCTCCCAGATGGGCGTGGGCGCATTTATATCAAAGTTCTTGGCCCATTTGACGCGCCACAATTCCTTCAGCCAAATCTTCCGAGCCGAGTAGTCCAAAAAGATGCCGTTTATGCCCTGCTGATGTCGGTTGATGCAATAACGGTTCATGGAATTTGTATGCGGCGAGAACCGTTCACCGTCATAGCTGGGAGGGGTATCGTCATTCTCCGGCCCGCCAGTCCAGAACCAGCAGTCCAGGAACATCGGAATGTTGTTGCCTCCCTTCACATTGACTGTTCTCCAGAAATACTCTTGGGACTGGCCATAAAGTACCGTTTGCCCGGGCACATAGACCCAGCCGTTGGTTCCATAGCTGCCCCAGGTACCGGCTGGCCCGTGCTCACCGGCTGGCCGCGAGCCGGTCACAGCCACCTTGCCCCAGGCCGTAAATTTGTCGCCACCTAATGCAAGTGTGCCGCTGGCCCCGGCCGGATTCTTAATTCTTGTCGCCATAGGGCAGCAGCGAATCTTCTCATCCCGGTAGTAGTAGTCGTACAGCACATTTATCCAACGGCCTGAACCGCTGGTGCGCCTGGGAAAGAAGCCGTTGTTGTCGTCGGTGTACATGGCCCAAATGGTGCCCCATTG
>JBHIDV010000045.1:0-11523 GCA_046760285.1 Sedimentisphaerales bacterium | reverse complement strand
TTTGTTGCTTCGTCAAACGTTTTTCGAGAGTTGTAGGGCAAAAGGTACATAACAGCTTTACCCTGGTCGTTACTATGTCTGCGGCCGAACAATTCGTGAGACCATTCCCCACCGACGGCAAGTGAATGACTCTCATTTGGCGTTAAATTAGCTACTACCTTGCTATAATACTCTTCCTCCCTGAAGGACTTAATTCTGTAGACGCCGTCTCGAGTCTCAACCTCCGTCCTATCATAACTGAAAGCGGTTTTAATCGAGAAGTTGTCTGAAAAACTGTGGTCATAGCCGACATAGATAGTACCCTGCCTGTAACCTTCGCCCTCATGCGGCCACAGCTTCTTCTTTTTTATGCGAATGAAATCTATGTATTCACCGCCGCTTGTATATCTGGCCCAGATGTTCAAGCCGCCCTTTGTGTATTGGCCATGAAACTTATACTTGCCCAAACCGCGAAACGACTCATTGAAGTTGTTGAACCACATGTCTATCTCGTCACCGGCAGTGTGAGTTATACCGCTGAAGGTATGAGTCCCGCCCGGAACAATGGGCGAATAATCAAGGTCGGCGCCAGGATACTTTGTGGCACCACCGTAGATAAAGATACCGCTGTCGTCTTTGAATTTTTTGCCGTACTTGAACTCGCCCGAATAGAATTCCTCAATCGCACCCAGTCTGCCCGTTACTTGCGTACCTTGAAAAGTTGTTGCATCTTCGGTGACAATGTTTATGACCATCGCCAGCGCGCCAGGGCCGTAAAGTGCCGAACCTGGTCCACGAACTACGTCAATGTGATGAATATCTGATAGCATCGGCAGGTCGCGTTCGGTCATAACACCAAAGTCTGTCTTTTCATTCATCACACGCCCGTTGACGAGCAGGAGAAATTTGTCATCGCGGTTGGAAATTATGCCCCTAAGGCCAAGGTGTCTCAACTTTGCTATGTGAAAAATCATCTGAAAGTTTGGAACCCTCGCCTCCAGCAATTCATACAGGCTCCTTGCTCCCGACCGCTGTATGTCTTGCTTAGTTATGGTCGTGACCGTAGCGGGTACAAACTGCTGCTTTGTCTTTGTTAAGGTTGCTGGTGACTCAATCTCAACATCCATCAGTTCTTCGAGAGGCATCTCAAAGAAATCTTCCGGCTGGTTTACATCCTGCTGCCGTGCGAATAGTTGTGCGTTAAAGGCGAATACAAACAAAAATATCAGTACAAGTACAAACAGACGTGGGGAAAGATTTTTTAGTATAAACATGCTCTAACCCCCAATTCGATACCCCCATAACAAAATGGATTTCGTTCCGTCCAGCAAATTATCGGCATCTGAGGACGGCGATTTCAGAAAATTCCATGTTTTTCGGAATAATATTGGAAATTTTCGTCCGGCAATTCGGAACGCAGAATAGCAAGATTTTTAAGAATGTGGCGATTGATGAGCAATATGGGACTATAGCTTCGTGTTTTTCACTATCTTCATGGCGCTGTCTAAATGTGTAAGTAGATACTTTTTGTCTGGGCCTGCCAGATGCTCCCAGGGCAAAATCTCATCAAGACAAAATTGCCTTTGTGCACAGTCTTCGAGGTTTAATCCAAATTTTTCAAATGCTTCTCGCCATAAGGCGGGGTTAAAACACTCATTCCATAAATCGAATCTTGCACCGCTCTGCCAGGCTGATTCAATAATATCGCAATATTGTCTGCCGGCCCGGCCTATTGCCGATTCCAATACACTGCGGTTTATATCATGGAACTTGAACCGCAAAAACCTTGCGCCAAGTCTTCTTTTCTCATCGAGTATTAATTGTTTTGCTTGCTCAAAATAAACCGATGGTTTTTGTCCGAGCCAGCCGAACGGCGTGTGCGGCTTGGGTACAAACCAGCTTATGGTAGCGTTGATTTGGGCTGTTTTGTTGTCCACTGTTTTTCTAACTTTGGCCAGACGAAATGATAATTCTACAATCCGTTTTATATCCTCTTGAGTCTCGCCGGGCAGACCAACCATAAAGTACAATTTTAGTTTTTGCCACCCAGCTTTGTAGGCCGTTTCCACCGCAGCAAACAAGTCCTCATCTTTGAGGGGCTTATTTATAATCTGTCTTAATCTTTCGCTGGCGGCTTCCACAGCAATGGTAAGGCCACTTTTTCGCACGCCCGAGGACAGAAGACAGAGGACAGAGGACAGAGGACAGAAGGTAGAGGACAGACGTTCTTCTGATTTCTGATTTCTGACTTCTGACTTCTGACTTCTTTTGACACGCAAACTCGGAAGTGACAGGCCCACATACTTGTCCTGAAAATATACCTGCAGCCGGGAGACTAATTCTTCAAGTTTCGGATAATCAGCGGTTGATAGGCTCAATAAGCTCACGGTGTCAAATCCCGTGGCGTGGTAACAGGCCTTTGCAATCTCCACAATTCTTTCAACGCTACGATAGCGAACGGGTCTTCTACAGAAGCTGGCCTGGCAAAATCGGCATCGGCCCGGACAGCCCCGCATAATCTCCACGCTGACTCGCTCGTGCACCGCTTCGGTGAACGGAACGATTGGGCGAAGCGGCACAGGTGCGTTTTCGAAATCTTCAACGACCGCATTTCGCCGTTTGGGCCCGGTGAGCCGTGACCCGGTCACCGGGTACAGGGCAGGGACATAAGCCCAATCAAATTTCTTAGTGGCTTCCAACAGCATTTCTTTCTTTGTTGCACCAGCCCTTTTTCCGTTCCTAATCAGTTGTATTAGCTCAACGACTGCTTCTTCACCTTCACCTAATACAAACAGGTCAATGAACTCAGCTATAGGTTCACAGCAGTTGGCCATGCCGCCGCCTGCGATAATCAGGGGGTCGTCTTGGCCCCGATGGCTGCTGCGGATGTTCAGGCCGCCCAGGTCGAGCATGTTAAGCACGTTAGTATAACAAAGCTCATGTGTTAAGCTAAAGCCGATGACATCAAAGCTGGCCAGCGCTGCTTTCGATTCCAGACTAAATAGCGGGATTTTCTTCTGGCGCAGTACTTCTTCAGCGTCAATCCAGGGCGCAAAAACTCGTTCAGCAGCTACGCCGTCGAGCCTGTTAAGGATATCATAGATAATTGCAAGGCCCATATAGGACATTGCCACTTCGTAAACATCGCCAAAGCACAGCGCGATAGTTAAGTCACACCGCGATAGGTCTTTTTTGATCTGGTTTATCTCTCCGCCGATGTATCTGCTGGGCCTGCGCACAAACGGCAAAAACTCCCGCTCGATACGCTCAGCTAATATTATTGGTTTTTTTTCATTCACAACAGCATTATAAATTGACTGTTGATTATTTTCTATTGATTATTGGCCAATAACCAATTATCAATTTCTTTTATTTGAAAGGGTCTTTATGAGTAAGACAAATCGCCGCATCGCAGCAGCCATCATCGGCGTATCTTTAGTTGCGGTGCTCTATCTTTTTGTTAGTGAGAGAAGGCTGGTCGAGGTCGATAGCGGCCATCGCCTGGTTATGGGAACTTTTGCTCGCGTCGTTGCCATAGCAGCAGATTCAGGTACAGCTAATCGGTGCATTGAAGCCGCTCTTGCAGAAATCCAAAAAGTTGACGAGCTGATGAGCGACTATAAAAGCGATTCGGAAATAAGCAGGGTGAACCGAGATGCGTTCCGACGAGCAGTTAAGGTTAGCCAGTCAACATACCAAGTTTTGCAAAGAAGTGTCGAAATCGGCAAACTGACCGATGGGGCGTTTGATATTACCGTCGGGCCTTTGGTAGATTTGTTCCGTGCGGCAGAGAAAAAAGATGTCGCTCCCAGTGAAGAAGAAATCGCCCTGGCCAAGTTGAAAGTAGGCTTTGAAAAGCTAAAACTTGATAGCCAGAATAGGACAGTGAAGTTCGCCGTTGAGGGTATGCGGCTGGACCTGGGCGGCATAGCTAAAGGTTATGCTGTTGATAAAGCAATTGAGGCTATGAAAAAGGCTGGGGCAATCGGAGCAATGGTAGATATTGGCGGTGACATTCGATGCGCAGGTCGTGCAGCAGGAGGTAAAAGCCATTGGTTAATCGGCCTGCAGGACCCTAAGGCGGTGCAAGATTCGAAATTCCCGGCCCAAGGCCAGAGTGGATGTGATTATTTGTTGACGTTGAAATTAGTAAACGGCGCAGTTGCTACAAGTGGCGATTATCAGCAGTTTGTTTTAATCGAAGGAAAACGCTACAGCCATATTATAAACCGCCGGACGGGCAAGAGCGCGGAGGGCCTATCCAGCGTAACCATTATCGCAGACAATGCCACCGATGCCGATGCCCTGGCCACAGCGGTCAGTGTGATGGGAGCTGAAAAAGGCCTTGCCTTAATCGGGAAACTACCGGATACCGAGGCCATTTTGATAACGTCGCGGCCAGAGTACGAGCTTACAAAAACCAGCGGCGCAGAAAAATTTATAAAGTAGGAGCAATTCACAAATTGTCCTTACCTGTCCCTGTTATTGCGAGTCCTTCGCTTCGCTCAAGAGCCTGTCCTGAACAAAGTGAAGGAATAAACTCTGCGAAGCAATCTCTATTATTTGAAGGGCTAAGGTTGCCACGGCCTATTCCGTAGGCCTCGCAAATAATTACTTTTGTGATTTTAGTACCTTTTCGTAGCTGTTTTTTTCTCTGCGCCCTCTGTAAGCAAAAAATGGAGCGGGGCACACCCAAGATAGGCGCTCCTGAAAACAGGATTGAGTACGCTGTATATATGCGCTCGTCCTGACGCCCCGGGATAATAATCTTGTAAACCCGGTATTTGGACTCGTGCTCACCGCTCCATTTGCATTTTAACGAAATGCGTTTGGACTATCAAATGATTTTTTGGAAAAATTATAAAATTTCTGATTAAATGCCGTTGCCGTGCCGGCTACGGCTAAACACCTGACCTTCAGCGCCTGCGGCGCGATAGTATCTCTTTCGGGAGAAACCCTCGTAACTCTTTTCGCACACGTCGTGCGAGTCTGACGCTCTGTTGTGCTTCAGCCAGCGGAATGGGTTCGTATTCACCCGGGTAACGAGTCACCGTAGCATAAGCAGTAAGGCGTCTCTGCTCTTCGATGCTCAATCGCAGCCAGATGCTCTCAGGAAGCAGCGAAACCAAATGCTCGATATCATGTGTTTTGGGAAAATCAGTGCCTTTACAAACCAGCAAAGCCTTTAGGTATTTTTCTACACACTGTTGTGCGTGAAAACACACTGTATCAGTCGGACAGCCTCTGGCCATTTTCAATGTGTGCGAAGCGGTTTTAAGGTCGTTCTCGGCCTTGACGATCCATTCGCGAGCGATAGCAGCGGTTCTACTATTTCCGTGCATAAAGGAGCTTACCTTCCCGAGCAGCAGGTCGCTCAATAGTACCGATAATCTTACTACGCCACTCGAAGTCATCGGGAGTGACCACGATCACATCCTTGGCCACAGGAATGTGGTGCAGCGCCACCGCAATCTCTATGGCCTTTTCTCGCTTTGAGCCTGAAACAGGCATCACCACAAGCAGGTCCACATCACTATCCAGGCCCGCCTGTCCACGAGCGTGCGAGCCAAAAAGGATAATCTTTTCCGGCTGAAATTGCGTTACGATGCATTTGACCATCTGCCGGATATATCTTTTTACTGCGTTTTGAACCCTATCCATGCATCCTTCCTTTCTGTGCTGGAATTGTCAGGCCGCCTCTGGCAGGTTCAGCGTTTTTTCACTACTTCCATAATACAAATCAACAGAAGCATTTGCAAGATGGAGGTTAATAAAGGCAACCTGCCAACGAATTGGCAGGATAAATATTATTTTGATGCAGCGGCAGCTTTAGAGACCGGCTGGCGAGGCTCCGGGGCGGACTTGCCGCGATAAACAATCACGCCGGTCGGACATTTGTTCATAGCGGTTTCGGCTTGCTCAGTGGGCTGATACCTCTCGTAATCCACGCGAGCTGAATTATCCTCAACGGTGAAAATATCGGTCTGTTTTGCGCAGATGCCGCAACCAATACAGCCGACTTTGCACATTGAGCGCGTTGTCTTGCCGGTTTCCTTACTTCTACAGGCAACGGTCATCATGTTTTCGAAGCAGAACGGGACCATCTCGATTAGATTGCGCGGACATGTTTTTGAACAAGCTGTGCAGCCGGTGCATTTCTCATAGTCCACCGTGGCCAGGCCGTCAACGATGTGAAGGGCATCGAACTTGCAGGCTCTCGTACAATCACCAAAGCTGAGACAGCCGAACTTGCAGGCCTGCACAGTAGCTAATGCGTTTGCAGCGGTGCAACTTTGTATGCCCTGATATTGTGCATAATAGGTTCTGTCAGCCTTATGTGCACGGCAGTGCACGATGGGACGAAAGGCAAAGCCATCGGTCCGAACCTGCAGATTCAGAATCTCGGCGACTTTTCCCGCAGTTTCTGGCCCGCCCGGTGCGCACGTGCCAATTAGTTCCGGATTTTGCAAAATAGCCTTTGCGTATTGAGTACAACCGGCGAAGCCGCAGGCCCCGCAGTCAAGGTGCGGCAGAACCTCGTGAATCTGCTCTACCTTCGGGTCAACCTCGACTTTTAGCTTCTCGCTGGCAATCAGAAGCACTATGGCAAATCCGCTGCCCAGGCCTAACATGGTAAGACCAGCCGGCCAGGCACTATTCCAAAATTGTAACATTTCTGCTAAGAACATTTTTTGTCCCTTTAGCCACAAAGGCACGAAGACACGAAGTTGAAAAAATAAATAATTATAATCTTAGTGTCTTTGCGACTTCGTGGCTAAAATTTATCGTATCATTCCTGCGAATCCCATAAAGGCTAAAGCCAGCAATCCAGCGGTAATTAGTGTAATCGGTGCGCCTTTCAGACACTCCGGCACGTCAGCCAAATTTAGATTTTCACGGATACCAGCCATAATGCAAATGGCCATTGTAAAACCAAGCCCAGCTCCAAAGCTAAGAACCACCGCTTCCAGCAGATTATCAATGCCCCACAGGTTGATAAATAGACATAATCCTAAAATCGCGCAGTTTGTAGTAATCAGCGGCAAAAATATGCCAAAGCTTTCGTATAATCCACTGAAGAATTTTCGCACATACATTTCAACTAATTGAACAGCACCTGCGATAACCAATATAAAACACACATATCGTGTAACCTCCAGCGGGGTATCCATCAAAATTAAATGGTCGATTAGCCAAGTCAGCGTGCCGCTCAGAGTCACCACGAATGTTACCGCCAGGCCCATCCCGAAAGCCATATCGATTCTGCTGGATACGCCGAGATAGGGACAGATGCCGAGAAACTTCGTAAACACAAGGTTGTTGACAATAACGATTGATATAAAGCCCATGATTAAAATGTTAAGCGTATTCATAAATCCTTCCTTTTACCACGAAGGCGCAAAGGCACAAAGAAAATTGAGAATTAAAAACCTTAGTGTCTTGGTGCCTTTGTGGCTAACTTTCTGGTGATTGCATTCACCAATCCCAGTAACAGCCCTAAAGTTAAAAACGCTCCCACCGGCATACTCATAGCCGCCCACCGGGCAAAGGGATGCGGCAAAGAGTATACACGTCCGAAAAAACCAAAATCTAAATCCAGCGTACCACCCGTTCCCAGAAATTCCCTGACAGCGGCCAAGACACATAGTGTAAGCGTAAAGCCGACGCCCATGCCCACCGCGTCGATAATACTTACCGTAAGGACGTTCTTGCTGGCACAGGCCTCAGCCCGGCAAATGATAATGCAGTTGACGATGATTAATGGGACATAGGGGCCGAGCACTTCACTCATCCTCGGCACAAAAGCCTTCAAGAACAAGTCCGCAATTGTAACGAAGGTAGCTATCGTAAGCGTAAACATCAGGATTCGCAGGTGGGCTTTTAGAAGATTTCGCATCAGGCTGACTACGATATTGCTGCAGAAAAGCACAAAGATAACACTAAGGCCCATAGTCAAGGCTGGCTTGACCGCAGCGGTAACCGCCAGCGTGGGACACATTCCTAAAAGTAGCCGAAAAACCGGATTTTCACGCCACAAGCCGGCTATGAGCGTTTCTCTGTAAAGCTCAGCCTTGGTTTCACTGTTCTTTGCCATTGCCGATAAATCCTTTCTCTTGCCACCAAGACACAAAGACACCAAGCTTATAGAATAATTCGCTTTATGCCATTTTTTACTAAGGGAACATTAAAATTAAGCAGAAAACCTATGCGTCTGCCTGTTAGTTTTAGATAGCTCAACAACTGAGCATCCCACACAGGGTTCATTTTGTCCACAGCTTTTATTTCACAGATAATAAGCCCTTCAACCATTACGTCTAATCGTAAACCCTCATCAAATGTAAGCCCATCGTACTTAATAGGAATATCTATCTGCCTCTGATAAGAGTCCCCTTTTTGTTAGCTCATGGCAAAAACAAACTTCATACACTTTTTCTAAAAGCCCAGGACCTAATGCCTTATGTACCGTGTAGGCGCAATCAACTATTTCCGCTGCAACTTTCTCTTCTTTCTCATAGGTTCTTTCAAACTTCATTTATTATTCCCACCAGCTATAAAGACACAAAGACAATGAGACTTTGATATATTTATTTTATAATTTCGATTTCTTTGAGCCTTGGTGTCTTGGTGGCATGAATTAGCCCTTTCTTTCGTAGTTGGTCTTTGAGCTGGATTATGGAATTATTTATTATCTCAACAACCGCTTCACTGCTCACGGTAGCTCCGGTGATGGCAACAATTTCAGAATCAATCCTTTTGGGCTCACCTGTTTTTACCAGCTGGAGCTGCTGAAGGGGTGCATCCTTGAACTGGCCTCGAAAGTATGCGTCTTTTATCTGGTCTCCGAAACCTGGTGTTTCATTGCTTGCCAAGACATCGAAACCGGCAATTTTTTCAAAATCTTTATCAGCAGCAATAACCAGTTCGATTTTGTCTTGAAAACCTGGTCCTGCAGTGCTGAAGCTCCAGCCGACACATTCGTCTGTCCCTGTCACCGCCCGGTAAACCTTAACTTTTTCTTTTTTGCCCCTGATCGATTTAATTTCGATTTCTGTATCTAATGGGACGAAGCGCTCAGCTTCTGGTAGCAAGGCACCAGTTAGGCGATTGAGTTTATCAATTTTATTCTGCACAATTTTCGGTGACAAAGCGGCGTTTGTAACTGCTATCAATAGGCCGAAACAGAACGAGCAAATAATTAACAGCCAACTTTGCTGGATAAAGTATTTTATTTTAGGCACTGGGTTTACCTCCTGTCGGAATCCGCCTGCAGAGTCTATCAATCAAGGGCGTCACGGCGTTCATTAAAAGCACAGCAAACATAACCCCTTCCGGATATTCTCCGACGATTCTTATAAGCAGGGTCATCGTTCCCACGCCGCTGCCGAAGAGCCACATTCCCCTGCGGCTCAGGGGACATGTCACTGGGTCGGTGACAATAAAAAAGGCTCCGAGCATCAAACCGCCGCTTGCCAGATGGAAAAACGGCTGGACAAAAGAGTCCGGATTAATCCAATAGCAAATCTCTGCGAAGAA
This sequence comes from Sedimentisphaerales bacterium, assembly GCA_046760285.1. Classification (GTDB taxonomy): domain Bacteria; phylum Planctomycetota; class Phycisphaerae; order Sedimentisphaerales; family Anaerobacaceae; genus JBHIDV01. The sequence continues at coordinate 2,010 of JBHIDV010000045.1, read as the reverse complement.
AAAACTAGACAATAGAACTGCCAAGGGCGTATGGATGACCATCGTCCGTCTTATCAATAGATACAGCCCTCCGATCAGAAGTGCGATTACACTGGTTTCGCCCAGACAGCCGCCGACCGCACCGGTGAACGTAGCTTTAAATTGCTGCTGGTTATAGAGCTTGGCTCCATTTTCATCCTTGATGGCTAATTTGCTCCAGGCTAATGGTGTCGCTTGCGTCCTGGCATCAACCATATTTTCCGGCGCAATTTTAGGCAGAGTGACATCAATCGTGGCTGGGACTGTCCAGGTGGTCATCAACATGCCGAAAGAGACGGTTAGAAAGGCTCTTCCTACCATAGCCGGGTTGAAGATATTGGTGCCGAGTCCACCAAAGACCATTTTGCCGATGGCAATAGAAAAAATGCTGCCAATTACCGCAGCCCAGATAGGTAGGCTCGGCGGAAGCGATAACGCCAGAATTATTCCGGTGACCACCGCACTGAAGTCACCAAGCGAGTGGGGCTTTTTACGAATAAGATTGCACAGCCATTCGGTTGCAACCGCTGAAATAGTGCAGGTGGAAACCAGGATAAGCGCATGGAAGCGAAAATAATAAACTGCTGCTGCCATAGCAGGCACCAGCCCAATTATGACATCTATCATTACTCTGCGCGTGGAAAGAGGCTGACTAATGTGCGGTGCAGGTGAAACGGTTATTCTTTCGTATCTCGTATCTCGCATCTCGTATTTCGTATCTCGCTTCACGTTTCACGCTTCACGAGATACGCTCGACGTTGGTTATTCTGGCATCCTTTTCTTTTGTCTGGCCAGAAAGATTTTACCTGTTTTGATATATCCGGTCAGTTCTATATTAGCTGGGCAGACGTAACTACAGCAGCCACATTCTATACAGGCGCTGATGTAATAACTTTCCGCTACGTCTAAAAGATTGTTCTTGACCGCATGGGCAATCTTCGTGGGGTTCAGATTCTCCGGGCATACTTGCAGACATCTGCCGCAGCGTATACATGGAGTCTGGCGTCCTGCGAATTTGGCTGCACCAATTTCGGCTTCTGTCAGTACGGTTATGGCATTGGTGGTTTTAGTAATAGGTGTTTGAAGGTCGGCAATTGCCAGGCCCATCATTGGCCCACCAAGAACAATCTTTGCACAATCTCTGGTAAATCCTCCACAGAACTCGATAAGGTCACCGACCGATGTCCCTATAGCCACGTTATAATTGCCGGGATTGGCAACTGCTCGGCCGGTCACCGTTACGACCCTATGAGTTAGGGGCGAACTGCCAACGACTGCTTCAGCGATGGCTGCTACCGTAGCAACGTTAAGCACTACCACTCCTATGGCAGGGGGAATTCCGCCTGTAGGGACATCCTTTTTCAGAATGGCCTTTATAAGCTGTCTTTCGCCGCCCTGTGGATATTTTGTTTTAACGGGAACAACCTTAATACTGTTGCTGTTTGCATGGGCATCCACCGCTTCGCTCATAGTCTTTATCGCTTGCGGCTTATTATCTTCTATGCCTATAAGGACCTGTGAACAGCCAGCCGCTTTTTGCGCAAGTTTGATGCCTGCAATAATTTGGTCTGTCCTCTCCAGCATGATTCTATAATCGCAGGTAATATAGGGTTCGCATTCACAGCCGTTGATAATCATTATCTCTTTAGGCAGCCGCGGATCCGGTTCTATCTTCACCCTGGTCGGAAATCCCGCTCCACCCATGCCTACAATACCCGCTTTACGGGCCGCGTCACATATTTGTTCCGCTGAGTAGCTGTTTTCATCGAAATCTTCCTTCAATTCAAAACGTGTGTGTGTTGTAGGATTATAGTGAGATGCATCTATAATGACGGCTGGGCTTCGGCCTAAGACCGGATGCGACCGCAGGGCGATTTCTTTTACTTTACCATGGACGGGCGAATGAACCGGTGCGGAAACGAATGCATCGGAGTCGCCGATTTTCTGTCCCGCCAGCACCATATAGCCTTTTCTGACCAGCGGCTTACAAAC
>JBHIDV010000044.1:0-11723 GCA_046760285.1 Sedimentisphaerales bacterium | reverse complement strand
ACAGAATAACTTCTTCCGTATTCGCTCTTAAACTCAGTCACAACCTCGAATATTTGATTAACACTTTTTGGCCTTAACATTTTACGTTTCCTTTCTTTTCATTATATATATTACGTATAGTAGATTTCATATTTCCTTACGTATTATACTCCTATGTAGCTTCTTTGTTCAAAAAAATTTTTGAAATAATTAGGGAGTTTGCGAAAGTTCCAGACGTTATTTCCTGTTAGAAAAGGACTTACAGAAAATTGATTTGTTCTTTTTCTTCCCAGAAATGAATTAGATAAGTTGTCCGAATAGAGTCAGCGGGCTGGTTTTGGTTATTTTTACTCTTGCAAACTTTCCAGTTAGAGACTTTGGGCCGTTAAAGACAACTATATAATCCGTTGCGGTTCGGCCAACCAATTGCGGCCAATCTTTCCTTTCAGCAGGATTTAGATGCGGCTTTTTGCTCGGCCCTTCGACCAAAACTTTCACTTCTTTGCTCAAAAAGTCACGGCTAAGTTCATCACTTATTTTTTCCTGCACGGCAAGCAATTCTATGTTTCGCTTTTTCTTTGCCTCTATAGGGACATCGTCTTTCAATTTTTTATCTCCGGTTGTACCTGGCCGAGGCGAATATTTGAAAATGAAGCAATTTCTGTACCGTGTCTTTCTAACTAAATCAACTGTTGCTTGAAAATCTTCTTCGGTTTCGCCCGGAAAGCCCACTATAAAATCGCCGGCAATGGCGATGTCCGGCACAGTTGCTCTTGCTTTATCGATAAGCTCCAAATACTTGCCGGCAGTATAGTGACGATTCATCGCGCGTAGAATTTTGTCTGAGCCGCTCTGTGCGGGTAGATGCAAGTAATTACAGACCTTTGGCAAATCCGCCATAGCTTGCAGAATCTGGTCGAAGAATTCTTCAGATGGATAATTGGTGACAAACTTCAGCCATTCAATTCCCTCAATGTCACTTGCCATCTGGAGCAAATCAGCTAAGCAATAAGTTTTGTCACTGATTTTATATTTATATGCGTTTACTCTTTGGCCCAATAGCGTAACCTGTTTTACTCCGGCACGAGCGAGTTTTTTGATTTGCTCTATTATTGCAGAGGGCGGCCGGGAGACTTCCGGCCCACGCACGAAAGGAACAACACAATACGAGCAGAAATTATTACAGCCTCGCATTGCTCGAACGAAGGCTTGCCCAGGTAAGTGTTTGTCCGTAATTCCATAGGCGGATTCAAATGCCTCTTGTGCCTGGCTTTGCTTTTCAGATGTTTGCCGGATTTTTTCTGTTACCGCCAGGCTCTTTTTCTTTTCTTGCAAGGCCTTGGTTAAGAGCTCGGTTATTTGAGGTATCTGGGCCGGCCCACAAACAATATCGACCGCCTCATGTTCGAGCAGGTCGGCACCGAGCCTCTGGGCCATGCAGCCGATTACGCCGACTATCATGTCCGGCTGAGTTTTTTTGATATGTTTTAGATGTCCGAGATGCGAAAGAACTCGCTGTTCTGCGTGCTGGCGAACCGAGCAGGTATTTATCAATACCACATCAGCTTCCTTGACGCTATCGGTCAGGCTAAAGCCCGCCTCTTTGAGCGCGGAAGTTACCAACGCCGTATCCAGCTTATTCATTTGGCAGCCGAAACTTTTTATATGGACATATGACGCGCTCATAAATAAATAAATATATAGAACTTGGGATAGGAAATCAAATGTCATCCTGCGCACATTTACGGTTTCGCCTTGGCAAGTGCCCGATTCAATTTTCGCTGCAGGTCTTTGAGGCGGTTTACTTCATCGAAGCCCAGCAGGATAATCGGAAAGGTGGTCTTATTGTGCATCAATGGCTCATCCATATCCACCCATTTTCGGCAATATTCGCCGTCCGGCGTGCCGGGAATCGGCGAGAAATCAGCTAACATTCCACGAATCCCTAAGCTGTGGACAAAACGCATTGAATCTTCAAGCTGCTGAATATCACTCTGAGGATGGCCAAGGATTTGATACACAGTAATATTTGTAGGTTCTGCCCCTGCGGAAATAAGGTGCTCAACAGCCGTGGTAAGTTCGTCACAAAAGACTTTTGAACCGGTATCTTTCTGCCATTGCAAAGAAGCGCTCTCAAAGCCCAGATAGAAGGTCTTAAAGCCGGCTCGCACCATCAACTTAGCCAATTCTTTGTTTACGAAGCGGGCGTTAAGACCATTAGGAGTATGCAGATTTACTTTTGAATTACGCTTTATGACTTCATTCAAAAACGGAACCAAGACTTTTTCAGCTTCAAACAGCAGAGCGTCATCGTAGAAAGCGATATTGTCAGCTCCAAGCTGACACAGCAGCTCTAACTCGGCTAAGCAGCGTTGCAAAGGCCGAGCTTTAAATTTGCCGTAAACCTTTGGCACAGAGCAGTAAGTGCACTTAAAGGGACAACCGTCACTAAGTTTTAGAACGCCGACATTTAATCTTTTGTAAGCTTCCCACAGCGCAGGTTGCTGCGAGTCTGGCTTGATTTGTAAGTATTTCCAGAGCGGCTCAAGATTTGTACCTGGCACTAAAAAATCCGCCCCTAATTTTTCTGCGTGACTTTTGCAAAGTGTCACGTAGTTGCCGCCCAGTATAATTTTTGCTTGGGGCTGGGTCTGGCGAATATCTTCTATGGCTTCTTTAACACCGTGGTACCAGTAGGTCATCACCGTTTGGATAAGTGCGAAATCGAAAGGGCCTTGGCGTGTCAGAAAATCCCTGAACATATCGCGAGGTAGACCAAACCGTCGGAAATACCGTGGAATTGCCTCCAGGCAGGCGGGATTTGGGATTATTTCACAGTAAAATCGGCCGCGCCCCCACCGGTCGGATTTCAAATGTTTTTGCTTTGCTACAAAGGGGTGCAAGCGGTCAAGATAATCGAATAGTCTAAAATCGGCTTTGCCCCGCAGATGCCCTGCAATGCTCAACAGGCCATAAGGCTTAAGCCAAAAATCGTACGCGGCGAAGTCATAAATTGGCGGATTTACCAGCAGGATTCTCGGCGTCATAATTTTATGTATGAACCAATCACCAGTTCCCGATTACAAACGATGGATTTTAGTGGATTTTCTCGAATATTTATTTTATGGTGTAGTAAGGAATTCTGTCCAATTGTTTTTTTCGCTGATAGGGAGTGTAAAAAATAGATGTGTGCTGAGAAAGGCCTTTATAAATTTGGCGAAATCGAAAAGAAATGGCAAAAGTTCTGGCAGGACCACAAGATATTCAAAGCAAAAGACTGCGATGATTCTAAACCCAAATATTATGTGCTGGACATGTTTCCCTATCCGAGCGCCGCTGGCCTGCACGTCGGTCATCCGGAAGGTTACACCGCGAGTGACATAGTCGCTCGGTATAAGCGAATGAAAGGCTTTAACGTCCTGCATCCTATGGGCTGGGATGCATTTGGCTTGCCGGCTGAACAATATGCCATTGAGACCGGCACACACCCTCAAGCGACTACTCAGGAAAACATCGATAGAATGCGCCAGCAAATCAAGTCACTGGGATTCAGCTATGATTGGGACCGAGAGGTCAATACCACCGACCCAGGTTATTACAAGTGGACACAATGGATTTTCCTGAAATTCTTTAATAGTTACTTTGATAGAACTGAGCAGAGAGCCAAGCCGATAGAACAGCTACCCGTTCCTCCCGGTTTAGGCGAAGCTGAGAAGCAAAAGTATATCGATAATCATCGGCTCGCTTATGAGGCGGAGGTGCCGGTGAATTGGTGTCCGGCACTGGGAACAGTTCTGGCAAATGAGGAGGTAGTGGGTGGGCTTAGTGAACGTGGTGGCCATCCGGTAATCAGAAAGCCGATGCGGCAATGGATGTTGCGAATAACAAAATACGCTGAGAGGCTGCTCAAAGACCTGGACGAAGTCGATTGGCCAGAATCGATAAAGAAATTACAAATCGATTGGATCGGCAAAAGTGTCGGAGCAGAGGTTAATTTTAAGGTAGAGGGATTTGATGAAGAGATTTGGGTATTTACAACTCGGCCAGATACTTTATTCGGGGCAACCTATATGGTCATGGCTCCTGAGCACCCACTTGTAGATAAACTTACAAGTGCTGAAAGAAAGCAAGCGGTTCAAAGATATCGCGACCAGGCCACGCGCAAAAGCGACCTGGATAGGACGGATTTGGCTAAAGAAAAAACGGGTGAGCCTATCGGTGCTTATGCGGTAAATCCTGTCAATGGTGAAAAGATTCCGATCTGGGTGAGCGATTATGTTCTGATGACTTATGGCACTGGTGCGATTATGGCGGTTCCGGCCCATGATGAGCGCGACTTTGAATTTGCCACTAAATTTGGCCTACCTATTGTCCCGGTGGTTGAGCCGCCAGATAGCGAACAAGCTGAGTTGGTAAAACAGGGCAAGTTATGTTTTGTAGGTGACGGCAAAGCAATTAATAGTGGTCAATTTGATGGTTTGCCAACTGCCGAGTTCAAAGAAAAAATTACAGATTGGCTCGCACAAAAAGGATTAGGTAGAAAAGCTGTAAACTATAAATTACGCGACTGGCTTTTCAGCAGGCAGCGCTACTGGGGTGAGCCGTTCCCGATTTTGCATACAGAAGATGGTCACGTGGTCGGGCTTTCGGAAGAAGAGCTGCCGTTAGAGCTGCCGGAAGTGGAGAATTATCAGCCTCCAGGGACGGGTGAATCGCCGTTAGCCAATATTAGTGATTGGGTGAATCTGTCTCTGCCTGACGGCTCGAAGGCAAAACGCGAAACAAATACTATGCCTCAGTGGGCTGGCAGTTGCTGGTACTATCTGCGATACCTTGACCCAAATAATAACCAGCAAGGTTGGGACCGCCAGAAAGAAAAGTATTGGATGCCGGTCGATTTGTATATCGGCGGTGCTGAACATGCAGTGTTGCATCTTTTGTATGCGCGATTCTGGCATAAATTGCTTTATGACCTGGGCTATTGTCAATCCAAAGAACCATTTGCCAAGCTGGTCAATCAGGGGATGATTTTAGGCGAAGACGGCCAGAAGATGAGCAAGTCCCGCGGTAATGTAATCAATCCGGATAAGGTTGTTGCCGATTATGGTGCCGATTCAATGCGGCTTTATGAGATGTTTATGGGGCCTTTGGAGGCGATAAAGCCCTGGAGTATGCAGGGCCTGCAAGGCGTGCACCGGTTTCTGCAGAAGACCTGGCGAATGATTGTTGATGAGGATACCGGTGAGCTTATTCAAGCGGTAAAAGAGGCACAAGCTGATGAGGTGACACTCAGACTGTTGCATCAAACAATAAAAAAAGTCGGTGATGATATCGAAACGTTTAACTTTAATACGGCTATCAGCGCGATGATGATTTTTGTAAATCACCTCAGCAAGCAAACAGTCAGGCCCAAATCGGTGGTGGAAAAATTTGTGCTGATTCTTGCCCCTTTTGCACCGCATATTGCTGAAGAACTCTGGCAGAAATTAGGGCATAAAGATAGCTTAGCTTACGAGCCGTGGCCTGAATATGACAAAGAACTGGTCAAAGAAAAAGAGATTGAATTGGCGGTGCAGGTAAATGGCAAGATAAGAGATAGAATTGTCGTTGCTGCTGATGCCGACGAAAAATTTATAGAAGCTGAAGCGCAAAATAGCGCAAAGGTTAAAGCTGCTATGGGCGGCAAGCCCGCCAAGAAAGTTATTGTTGTTAAACCAAGGATAGTAAGCATAATCACCTAATAGTATTATTGACTCTTGTATTTATAAAAGAATTAAACGCCGTCGCGGCGTTGAGTGGCAGCCTCAAGCGCAGCTTGGGGATGGCTGAACTCTACAGAAGAAAATGACCATCGCCAAGGCCTTTGGCCTTGACGCTGCCACCCTAAAATAAACAGAGACTCAGAACATAAATTTGTTCCTTTAATAATACAGGTATCAATAATGTCTACTGAGATTGAAGCAAAACTAAAAGTTGATTCGCTGGAGGATGTAAAACAGAAATTAGTTGAACTCGGTGCCGAATTTTTGGCTGAGCATTTTCAACCGGACTGCTATTTTGATGATGCTGGTTCTACCTTGAAAAATAGCGACCGGGCACTTCGGCTGAGGCGGCAATTAACAGGCAAGACTGAAAAGGTCCTTTTAACCTATAAAGGTGCCAAGACAAAAGATAACTTCAAGAAAAGGCAAGAAATAGAAATTGAAATCAAAGATGCTGAATCGGCTGAAAAATTACTTTTGTCTTTGGGATATGAAAAAGTATTAGTTTTTGAAAAAAAGCGTCTAATTTGGCAAGTTGAAAACTGTGTTGTAGCGTTGGATAAGTTGCCGTTGTTAGGCAATTTTGTGGAAATAGAAGGGCCTGATGACAAAGAAATCTGCGATGTGCAAAGAAATTTAGGCCTGGCAGATTTGCCGCACATCGTGGAAAGTTATGCAGATTTGGTAGCGAAAAAGGGTCTAAAGTGAACTAAAGTGACGCGCAGCGTCATTGCGAGCGAAGCAATCTCAAACCTGAGCAAGGAGATTGCCACGTCGCTGCGCTCCTCGCAATGACACTCTGTGGCATTTTAGGCACTTTAGTCACTTTACACTTTAGGCACTTTTGCCGTTCCCGAAGTACTTCAGCAAACGTAAAATGAAACCAGACGATGGTTATATTGCTTATATTGTAAATCCGAAGTCTGGTGCCAGCAGTAGCAAATTGACCGGGCGCCAGTTTCAGCAATACCTTGTTGAAAAGGGCTTTGATGTCAAGGTTAGTCTAACTACTTGCCTGGAGCATGCCTGCGAATTAGCCACCGATGCAGCAGTCGATTACGACTGCGCGATGGTCGTGGTCGTGGGCGGTGACGGTACCGTTAGAGAGGTTGCGCACGGCTTAGAGGGTAGTGATAAGACCTTGCTGGTGGTGCCATGCGGAACGGAAAACTTATTGGCTAATGAGTTAGGTTTTGATGAAAAATTAAAAACCTTAGTAAGAGTATTTGAAGCAGGATATATTCGGCCTTTGGATTTAGGAAGTGCAAATGGCAGATGCTTTACTTCTATAGCAGGTTTTGGGTTTGATGGCGAGGTGGTCAACCGAGTGAGCCAGCGGCGAGCCGGACATATAGATTACTTGGATTACTTTGAGCCGATTTGGCGAACATTCTGGGATTATAAATTCGACCCCATGAAGGTAGAAGTTGACGGCGAAGAGCTCTTCGATGGTCGCGGATTGGTCTTTGTCGGAAATATTTCCAGATATGCGGCAGGCCTACAGATATTGCATTACGCCGATTTTGGTGATGGATTGCTGGATGTGTGTATTTATAAATGTGTTTCCCAGTTCCGTCTGCTGAAGCACTCGGTAATGACAGTTTTGAAGCAACATGCTGGCAGCAGCGATGTAATTTATCGCCAGGGCAAGAACATCACTGTAAGTTCTGAAATTGCAGGGATAAAGACCGAAATCGATGGTGACCCTGGTCCGGCTTTGCCGGTACAAGTTAGCGTGATACCGCAGGCGGTTAACGTGATGGTACCGGAAGGAGCCAAGCCGGCTGGAATAAGAACAAGAATTAAAAGAGCAATAGGGTAATTCAAAGTGACTAAAGTGAGGATATCTGGATATCAGGAAATCAGGATGCAGGATACCAGGAGATCAGGATATCAGGAAAAAACCAATCCGCCTCTGATGGACTAACCTGGTATCCTGATGACCTGATGTCCATTACCTGATAGCCTGATACCCTGATAGCCTGAATCATTAGCTCACTTAAGTCACTTTAGAGCGAGTTAGAATTAAAATGAATTTCAAAATTGGTGACGTTGAGATTGGCTTGGATGCGCCTTTATTTATAATGGCGGGGCCCTGCGTCATCGAAACAAAAGCTATCTGTCTTGATATTGCCAGGAGACTCTCTGATATTGCCCGCAGGACAAATGTAGGGGTTATTTTCAAGGCCAGTTTCGACAAGGCCAACCGAAGCAGCATCTTTAGCTTTCGCGGGCCGGGTTTGGAAAGAGGTTTGGAGATACTTGCAGCGGTGCGCCAGGAAACTAAGTTACCCGTTATGACTGATATACATGAGCCGGCTCAAGCAGCGCTGGCCAGCGAAGTGGTTGATTGTCTGCAAATACCTGCTTTTCTATGTAGGCAGACGGATTTGCTGTGTGCCTGTGCGCGAACGGGCAAGCCTGTCAATATTAAGAAGGGCCAATTTCTCTCGCCCGGCGAGATGAAAAACGTGGTCGAAAAGATTCGCGCTGGCAACAACGAAAAAATTATACTCACCGAACGCGGAACATTTTTCGGCTACAATCGGCTGGTCAACGACATGACCGCTATCGAAACAATGAAGAAGTTAGGTTATCCGGTTGTATTTGATGCTACGCACAGCACCCAGCAGCCTGGGGGCCTGGGCAAGACAAGCGCAGGTCGACGAGAAATGGCCCCTATACTGGCAAAAGCAGCAGTTGCAGCCGGTGCAAGTGGCCTTTTTATTGAAGTCCACACTGAGCCGGAGAAAGCAAAATCCGATGCCGCCAGTATTATGCCCATAGACTGGCTGGAAGACCTGCTAAAAGTGTGCAAAAAGATTTTTGCAATCATACATGGATAGAAAAGTAATGGTGCAAAATAGATATTTGTACGGGCCAGTGCCCTCGCGCAGACTGGGGCTTAGTTTAGGCATTGATATCATACCTGTTAAGGTCTGTACGCTGGATTGTGTATATTGCCAGCTCGGTAAAACCACTGAAAAGACCATCGAACGCAAAGACTATGTTCCTATCGAGGAGGTTTTGGCAGAGCTAAAAGAGCGATTAGCTCAGGGTCTCAAGGCCGATTTTATCACTATCAGTGGCTCTGGTGAGCCGACGCTGAATTCTCGGCTTGGTGAACTTATAGACGGCATAAAAAAAATCACCGATATTCCCGTAGCTATACTAACAAACGGCACATTGTTATACCGCCACGTTGTGCGAGCCGACTGCGCAAAAGCCGATGTGGTGCTGCCTTCGCTTGACGCCGGTGACGAGCAGGTTTTCCAGAAGGTAAATCGACCTCATAGGGATATCAGTATTGAAAAGTTGATTTCGGGATTATGCGCGTTTAGAGATGAATTTGTCGGCCAGATTTGGCTGGAAGTATTTCTTGTCGAAGGGCTCAACACCGATGCCGAGCAAATTGCGAGAATTAAGGATGCCATAGAACGCATTCGTCCCGATAAGGTACAGCTTAATACAGCCGTGCGGCCTACGGCTGAGCCGAATGTCAAAGCAATGGACGCTGAGAAGCTGCAGGCTATCGCTGGCCAACTCGGAGAAAAGTGCGAGGTTGTGGCCTCGTCGTGCGTTGCGAGTGATGCGCCCTGCCTTAAACGCAATACGCAATACGATATACGCAATACGGTATTATCAATGCTGAAACGCAGACCTTGCTCGCTACAGAATATATGCTCGGGTCTGGGTATCAGCCGCCATGAGGCGATAAAATATATCAGTCACCTTCAGCAACTGGGGGTTATTTATTCCGAGGAAAAAGACGGAACGACCTTCTTCAGGGCAAACCCCACGTAAAACGTGGGGCTAAATATTTAGCTATAATTTGCCACATTACCATTCAATTTGTAAAGACAGGACTCTTATTGGCCGATAAAAGCGTTGTGGCGTTTTTCAGAATCTCGATTTTATCGCAATTGCTGAAAAAAATTGGAGTTTAGACTTTAGTGGACGGCTATTAGGCCGATAAAAAATATATGAAGAAAAAGACCCGACAATTGGTTTTAAATAAGGCCAGAGAGAAGTTCATATTTCGTTACGAGGATGGGTGTGAAGATGAACTTCTGGATGCTTTGATAGAGCAGGCAAGGGATAAGCGAACAAATTTCGATTGGTTTGATGCAGCGGTGCTGAGTTTCAAACTGACACAGACGCTTATTAGTCGGGCAGATGAGCTTTTACATAAGAATACAGATACGCAAATTTACATAAATTAGCACATTGAAATAGGTAGGTATACTATGGAAGAAGAAAGTTCAATCGTCCAACAGTTCTTAAATTACTTGAAGTTTGAGAAGCGGTTCTCCGAACACACGGCCAAATGTTATGGTGCTGATCTGAGCCAATTTGGTAATTTTCTAATCGATGCTTCTGATAGCGGTATGTCAGCAGTTGAGCCGACTTTGCTATCTGGCCAGCAGGCTGGGCCAGCAACGGCTGTTGCCACTGAAACTGTGTCCAAAGTTGACCAGTTACTGCTTTCAACACAGACAGGTGAGGTCAGGGCATATCTGGCGTATCTTAATGAGAAGCAGTATTCCAAAGCCACCATTGCCCGCAAACTGGCTACCCTGCGGAGCTTTTATAAATTCCTGGTGAAAACAAATCGCCTTAGCTCCAATCCGGTTACAGCGGTTAGAACACCAAAGCAGGATAAGAAGCTGCCACGGTTTTTGGAGTATGAACAAGTAAAGAGATTGCTCGAGACACCGCCCATGGATAGCTGGCTGGGGGCCAGAGATAGAGCTATCCTGGAGACGCTTTACAGTACGGGCATAAGAGTCAGTGAGCTGGTAGCGTTAAATATGGATGATATAGATTTCTTAGGCGAGGTCATTCATATCCGAGGTAAGGGCAAAAAGGAAAGAATTGCACCGATTAGTTCATCAGCCTTGCAGGTTATTCAGCACTATATGGAGTTCAGAAATAAACGAGCGCAAAGCAATACTAATTTTGACTCGAAAGTTTTGTTCGTAAATAAGCACGGCCGACGTCTCAGTACCCGCAGCGTCCGTCGCAAGATGGATAAATACTTGAAAATGGCTGGCCTGGACTCGGCCATCAGCCCACATACCTTGCGTCATAGCTTTGCCACGCATATGCTAAACAACGGCGCGGATTTAAGAAGTGTTCAGGAGCTGCTCGGCCATCAGTCGTTATCCACGACGCAGATTTATACCCATCTTACTACACGAAAATTAAAGGAGGTCTATGATAGTGCACATCCGAGGCAGAAGCCTAATGAGCCACACGATGAGACCGCTGATAATGAGAGTGCTGGCGATGAGCTGTAAGCAAATTATTGACCGCGAGCAAAAAGGCCGCTTTCAAGGCGGCTTTTTTTATGCCATTTGGTTCCATATTATTTGAACAAGGTTCTTATTCTTGCTCATGTGGTAATTTTCAGCTTTTATTACTGGGTTGCCGCAAGGAGGGATTGCCGCCGAGGTACTCTGGGACCAGCTCCTTGATTTTCTGAGATATTTCGCTATAGTTTTGGGTTTTGGCAATATCTACCAGCTCGTTTATGCCGGCGCGAAGCCTGTCACGGTCCATAGGGATGTTCTTCCATATCCGGATTTTGGGATGGCTGGTGCGCTGCATGTCTTCGCCTTCTATCCGCAGTTCTTCAAAAAGCTTTTCGCCGGGTCTGGGACCAGTAAAAACTATTTCAATATCTTCGCCGGGCCTGAAACCGCTAAGAGTGATAAGTTCTCTGGCTAAGTCTACAATTTTTACCGGCTCACCCATATCCAGCACAAAGATTTCTCCGCCCTCTCCCATTGTTGCTGCCTGAAGAACAAGCTGACTTGCTTCTGATATGGTCATAAAATATCGCTTCATCTCGGGATGTGTAACGGTCACAGGGCCGCCTTGGGCTATTTGTTTCTTAAAGATAGGTACGACCGAGCCATCAGAGTCAAGCACATTGCCAAACCGCACCGTTACAAAGTGGGTTTTGCTGGTCCGGTTTAG
>JBHIDV010000043.1:0-11753 GCA_046760285.1 Sedimentisphaerales bacterium | reverse complement strand
GATTTGCGGCTCCGCTTTGCGGCAGCCTTGCCTTTACGTTTCGACTTAGATTTTGGATTTTGATTGCTTTTGGATTTTGCTTTGGCCGTGACTTTATCAGGCTCAGCAGCTATCTTTTCTGCAGCCACGAGTTTGTCGCCGGGTTTGAGCTTGATTAATCGCACACCCTGTGTGTTTCTGCCGATAGAACGGACTTCGTCCAGGCCGGTGCGAATAATCATGCCGTTGGCTGTTATCATCATTAAATCGTCTTTGTTCTGGACCGCTTTGAGAGCCACCACTTTTCCATTACGAGCGGTAGTCTTTATGTTTTTCAGGCCTACTCCGCCTCGACTCTGAGGCCGGTAACTGTCCATGCCGGTTCGTTTGCCGTAGCCGTTTTCGCAGACCGTAAACAGGGACGCTTTTTCTTCCACAATCACCATGCCCACCACCGTGTCTGAGGGACGGAGCTTGATACCCTTTACGCCACGGGAGGCTCGGCCCATAGAGCGGACCTCGCTTTCGTCAAAGCGTATCGTCATGCCGTCACGTGTCCCCAGTATTATATGGTCGTTGCCGGTAGTCATTTCAACGGCAATTAGGGCATCATTGGGGTCAAGATTGATAGCAATCACACCGCTGGGCCTCGGATTGCCGTAAGCAGATAGTTTTGTTTTCTTAACGATTCCATTTCTTGTAGCCATAACCAGTTGCCGTGGTAGCGCAGCCTTTTCAGCTTCGTCATTGAAACTGCTAACGTTGATTATGGATGCCATTTGTTGGTCACCGAGTTTTAATAGATTTACGATGTTCCTGCCTTTGCTCTGCCTGGACATGCTGGGCACGTCATAGACTTTCAGCCAATAGCATCTACCCCGATTGGTGAAGATAAGCAGATAATCATGTGTAGAGGCGGTAAATAAATGCTCGATAAAATCGCCCTCTTTGGTATCTGAGCCGATAACGCCCTGGCCGCCACGGGCCTGCTTGCGATACGTACCCAGGGGCATGCGTTTTACGTATCCACTGTGACTTACCGTAACGATAACTTCCTCCTCTGCGATGAGGTCCTCGATTTCGAACTGCTCAACTTTGCTGGTGATTTTTGTCCGTCTGGTGTCGCTGTATTTTTCTTTTATTTCGTATATATCTTCGCGGATGATATCCAGCAGAATCTCCTCGCTGGCTAATATGGCCTCGTAGCCCTCTATCTGCTCAGTAAGGTTTGCATATTCTTTAGCCAGCTTTTCCATCTCCAGGCCGGTTAATCTTTGCAACTGCATAGTCAAAATAGCATCGGCCTGTGGGCCGGTGAGAAAATGTTTGCCCTTGCTTTTTTCCTTGACAAAAGCTCTGGGTAGAATCTTCTTCAGTGTAGCTACCTCAGCTAACCGAAGCGGCTTTTTCATCAAGCTTAACTTTGCTGTTGGCGTATCAGGCGAGGTTTTTACAAGATCGATAATTTCATCAATGTCACTGACTGCCAGGATAAGCCCTTCGAGGACGTGGGCTCTGTTTCTACATCTTTTTAATAGAAACCTGCTTCGCCGGCGGACCACGATTTTACGATGGTCGATAAAGCAATTAAGCAACTGCTTGATATTGAGGGTTTCGGGTTTGTTATTAACCAGTGCGATATTGGAAATAGCGAAGGTACTCTGCAGGGCGGTGTAGCGGAACAGCTTGTTCAATGCTATTGTGCTATCGGCGTCTTTCTTTAGTTCTACAACAATCCGCAGCCCATGGCGGTCTGATTCGTCTCTGACGTCGGCAACTTCCGGCATAAGGCCCTTGTGGACAGAATCGGCGATTTTGGAAACAATCGTAGTCTTGACCACCATATAAGGTATCTCAGTTATTACAATCCGTACCTTGCCTTTCTTTGTTGTTTCGATTTCCGTTTTGGCTCGGATGGTCAAATGGCCACGGCCGGTAGTATAAGCATCTACAATGCCTTTTTTGCCACAGATGACCCCGCCGGTAGGGAAATCTGGGCCTGGCAGCCGCTCCATAATATCCTTGAACCCGCAGTCTGGGTCGTCAACCACCAGCAGCAGCGCATCACAAATCTCCGCGATATTGTGCGGCGGAATATTGGTAGCCATACCTACGGCGATTCCGGTAGCCCCATTGACCAGCAGGTTGGGAAACTTCGAGGGCAAAACCGTGGGCTCGGTCCGCGTTTCGTCATAGTTCGGCACAAAATCCACGGTGTCGTGATTAATATCTTCGAGCATTTCCATAGCTGGGGCAGCCATCCTGGCTTCGGTGTATCTCATAGCTGCCGGCGGGTCCGCATCAATGCTGCCGAAGTTACCCTGCGGGTCAATCAGCGGATAGCGCATATTCCAGTCCTGAGCCATGCGTACCAGTGTGCCGTATGTGGCCTGGTCACCGTGCGGATGATAGTTGCCGCTGGTGTCGCCGACGATTTTGGCGCACTTGCGGTGTGTGCTTCGTGGGCCGAGATTCAAATCATTCATCGCCACCAGTATTCGTCGTTGTGACGGTTTTAAGCCATCGCGAACGTCCGGCAGAGCACGGGAAACAATCACGCTCATCGCGTAGTTGAGGTATGAAATCTTGAGCTCGTCAAGAATGCGCATATCCTCAAAACGCTCTTGTGGTCTATCAACTTTTTTCATATCTTCTATCTCATTATTCCTGCCTTGTAGTTGGCGCTTTCAGAGCAGCTAAATTACCTGTTATTAGGCGAAAAGTCAAGAATAAGGATGATTTGTTTTGTGTAAAGATATTCTGCAGCTTGCCCGCCGTTCGTCTGGCTGGTCTGTTTAGGTAGCGTATGCTTATTCGGATTGCAAGATGGCTTTCATATCGCTCAAAGGTAACAGGCCGACAGTAGTCAGCTTTATCTTGCCTTCTGGGTCAATAAAGAAGCTGCAGGGGATAGCATTTACCAGATTATAAGGAGCCGGCATATCGCTGGAGTTGACAGAAAAGACCGTATAGTTTATCCCTTTGTTTTTTGCTATGAAGTTTTTAACTATTTCGGTGGTGTTACGTGGTGTTATGTAAGATATAGCCAGCATAGCCAATTTGTCTTCGCTGATGGTGTTTCGTAATTTGATAAGGTCCGGGATTTCCATTCGACAAGGCCCACACCAGGTTGCCCAGAAGACCAGCATCACATCCTTGCCCCGGTAATCACTTAATTTGTGCTGTTTGCCGCTCAGGTCGGTCAGGGTAAACTCTGGTGCCGGTTTGCCAAACCAGCCCTTCAAATCGGAAGCGGGGCCCCAGGTCCTGGCAGCATCGATGACCTGTTTTAGGTTCCTCTTGGACCGCCCCTGTAGCAGGGACGGGGTCTCGGCGAAATGCTGTGATGGTGGGGATTCGGAACGAGCCTGCTCAGCGCTGGGCCCAGGGGCCGGCTGTTCAGACGGTTGCTTTTTGCATCCTGGACAGATTATTACCGCAGCAAGTATAGTTGAAAAGACCTGCACCGCCGTTAAAATCTTTGTTTGTTTTTGTTCAGCCATTTATGGTTCTCCTTGCAATTATTGGTTGAAAACCACTATACTATCGGGAGGTTGCCGAGTAAAGGCTAAATTGCCAATTTTTTATTTTATTTAAGCGTTTTTGCTTGATTCTCGATTCTGGATACTGGATACTCGATTCCCCTCCAGCATCCAGCATCTACTGGTTACTGGCTTTTAATTTGAAATTCCCGAGCCGGTTGCAGTGCGTTATGCGTGGGCGGATAATCCGGTGTGCAATCTCTATAACCAGGAAGGTCTGCCGGCTTCGCCGTTCCGTACAGATGACTGGCCGGGTATTACGGCCAGCGAAAAGTAAGACTCCCGTCAATGGATATATTGTTTTTTATCGCGATAGCTATCATTTTCGGTTTTGTTGCAGGTAGACTTACCAATCGAATTAGGTTGCCCGGCGTCGTTGGTTACTTAATAGCTGGTCTTATCTTGGGGCCGTCATTTCTACATGTCTTTAGCGCACCTTTGTTAGATAAGCTGGAGGTTTTTTCCAGTTTTGCTCTGTCCTTGATAGCTTTCATAATCGGCAGTGAGATGAAGTTAACTACCCTGCGGCAGATGGGTAAAGGTATCGGCATAATTACAATTTTAGAGTCATTCGGAGCATTTATACTGGTGGCGACGGGTGTGTATTTGTTGACTAAAAAGCTATTTTGGGCGCTGGTTTTCGGAGCAATGGCGCCGGCTTCCGCACCGGCAGGGACTGTGGCGGTGTTGCAAGAGTATAGGACAAAAGGACGCTTAACAAATGCTCTTTATGCGGTGGTGGGTCTGGATGATGGGCTGGCCATAATGATATTTGCAATTGCTGTTGCATTAGGTAAGATTTTGCTAACCGGAGAAGCTTTATCTTTACAGGTCCTTCTGAAAGGCCCTGCCGTTGAGATAATCGGGTCAATTATTCTTGGAGTGTTAACCGGCTTTTCGGCTGGATATTGCACCCGCAAGATTCATGCCGACGATAACATACTGGTGATGTCTCTTGCCGCTATTCTCATTTGTGCAGCCATAGCCAATTATTTGCATTTTTCGCTTATTCTGGCCAATCTTTGTATGGGAATGGTGTTTGTCAATGTTTTCCCGTCAGCTAATCAAAAAGCCTATCGAGCGCTACAGTCTATTTCTCTGCCGGTGTATATAATATTTTTTTTCGTTGCTGGAGCAAGTCTGCAAGTAGGGCTATTGCCCAGCATGGGGTTTTTGGGTTTGGTATATATCGTTTGCCGGATATGCGGTCTAATGGGCGGTGCATTTATTGGTGCAACAGTATCAAGGCAGAGTCCTGTCATTCGTAAGTATTTAGGTTTGGGAATTCTTTCTCAAGCTGGTGTAGCAATAGGGCTTTCGATTCTGGCTGCCGGTGAGTTTGAAATACTGGGTGAGCAAGGCGAAAGTCTGGCTATTGCCGTGGTTAATACTATTGCCGCAACAACGATTTTCTTCGAAATAATTGGGCCCATCACCACGAGATTTGCCGTGTCGAAAGCAGGTGAGATAGGTATTAACATAACGGAAGAAGACCTTATTGAAACGTATGCTGCTGGCGATGTCACAGATACAAAAGTACCGCTCATCTCTGCTGGTATGTCACTGAGTGAGGTGATTAACATAGTCAGCAGTACCGACAATTTTTACTACCCTGTGGTGAACGAGCGAAAGGTCCTTATTGGAGTAATAACACTTGATGGTATTAGAAGGACCTTTGCTACGCAGCAATTAAATGACTGGCTGGTCGCTCTCGATATCACCGAACCTCTTGTAATGAAGGTTAACCAGGACGATAGGCTGTCGGATTGCCTGGAGAAAATGAGACGTTTCGGTATCGAATACGCGCCGGTAGTTTCGTCAGAGCGGGATGATAAACTCATAGGAGTTCTGGACACTGTTGGCGTTCATCGTCGGTTAAGTGCGGAAATCTTAGCCAAACAGCAAAAAGCTGATTTATTGTAGGCACTTTGCCAGACGCCTTTGAGCTGATAATTGATGGTCGAAATCATGCTTAATTCGTCTTTAATCGCAAATTCAGGTCCCAATGGTCATTTGAATTTGCTACTTTTGCTGGGCATAGCAGTCTTTGGCGGCACTATCGGAGCAAGATTGTTTCAAAAACTTCATATTCCTCAAGTTGTTGGCTATGTCATTGTAGGGGTTTTAATCGGACAGTCAGTTTTTAAGCTGATAACTGTTGAAACAATCGAATCTCTGACCCCTTTTAGTATCTTCGCTCTGGGGATAATAGGGTTTATGATAGGCGGCGAGCTTCGATATGAGGTGTTTAAGAAGTACGGCTGGCAGTTTCTGACGATTATGCTCTCAGAGGGGCTGTTTTCTTTTGTGTTAGTTACTCTTGCCACCACTTTTATAGCTATTTTATTAGGAAGAAATTGGCATATCTCGCTGGCTCTGGGAGTTGTGCTGGGAGCGATTTCTTCTGCTACAGCGCCGGCAGCTACCGTTGATGTGCTGTGGGAATACAAGACCAGAGGGATACTGACCCGAACCATCCTGGCAATTGTGGCTTTAGACGATGGCTTGTCACTGCTACTGTACGGTTTTGCCAGCAGCTTTGCCGGGGTTCTGCTGGGAAGCGGACAGGCAGACTGGGCAGAGAGTGTTTTAGCTCCGCTTTGGGAGATTTTTGGAGCTATGGGGTTGGGAATTGCAGCGGGTCTGCTTCTTATCTTTGTGCTGAGATATGTTGGAGAAACTGGACAGGTTCTTGTATTTTCCATAGCTTCTGTGACACTGGTTGTAGGTTTGTCCATTGCCTTGAAAGTTGAATCTATTTTGGCGGCAATGTTACTCGGTGCCACCCTGGCGAACTTGCTGCCCAGGCGCAGTCAGAGTATTTTCGAGATTGTGGAGAAATTCTCACCGCCTATTTATGTCTTATTCTTCGTTCTCGTCGGTGCTCGATTGGAACTTTCAGCCGCTCCTTTGTGGATGATAGTTTTGGCAATAGTATATGTGCTGGGCAGAAGCATCGGCAAAATCAGCGGCTGTTGGTTCGGAGCACTTATTTCAAAATCTCCATCCACGCTTCAAAAATATCTGGGTATTTGTTTATTCAGTCAAGCGGGCGTGGCAATAGGCCTATCTATTTTGGCCAGCCATCGATTTGGCGATAGCATTGGTCAAGCCATTATCTTGATTATTACCTTAACCACTTTTCTGGTACAAATAGTCGGCCCACCTATGGTAAAACTGGCCGTAGCCAAAGCCGGTGAGATAGGTATGAACATCACCGAAGAAGACCTGATAAAGACCTATAAGGTAGCTGAGGTGATGAACACGGATGCACCTGTTATTTCTCCAGGTATGTCGCTGGGCGACGTTGTTAAACTGGTCAGCGGTACCGACAGCTTTTATTATCCAGTCGTGGACAAAAGTTATAAGCTAATAGGTGCTATTACTCTGGGTGGTATCAGAAATACATTTGCCACGCAGGAATTAAACGACTGGCTGGTGGCGCTGGATATAATGGAGCCGATTATCACCGCCATTACTCCGGATATAGCATTATCAGAGGCATTCGAGCGGGCAAGGCGGCTCGATATAGAGTATATTCCGGTCGTAGATTCAGGCCAACAGGGCAGATTTGTCGGCCTTTTGGATTGCCGTGCGATTCGCCGGCAGCTTTCGGCAGAAGTATTGTCCCGGCAGCAAAAAGCCGATAATATAAATAGTGGCTAACATACTTAATTTGCATGAATTCCGAACGGGAGCCACTATGGTTAATTACCCTGTTAATGCCGGTGCTGCTGCCGGCAATTTGAATTTGGCCTTGTTATTCGGCCTGCTTATTCTGGGCGGTGCCTGTGGCGCACGTCTTTTTCAAGAGCTTCATATCCCTCAGGTGGTTGGTTGTATAGTTGTGGGAGTGCTTTTAGGTGATGTTCTTGGTTTAATAACTGACGACATGGTGGAGGCCCTCGAGCCTTTTACCATGTTTGCTCTTGGTGTTATCGGGTTTATGATCGGGGCAGAACTTCAGGCGGATGTGTTTAGGAAATATGGCAAGCAATTTTTCATTATTCTTTTCTCGGAGGGTATCGGAGCTTTTATGCTGGTGGCGATTGGTGCCTCGATAGTAGCATGGTTTCTATTATCTTCTATGCACCCTGATGGCATTGAGCCGACAAATATACTCTATATTTCTATTGCCATGGGACTTGTTCTCGGCGCTATTGCTTCGGCTACGGCACCAGCAGCGACAGTAAATGTTCTATGGGAGTATAAAACAAGAGGGCCTCTTACCGCAACGGTATTAGCTATAGTGGCACTCGATGATGCGCTGGCGCTGCTGCTTTACCGGGGGGCAGCAACAGCAGCCAAAGCACTCCTGGGCACAGGCCACGATTCTGTTTTCATGACGGTGACGGTGCTCTTTGGTGAGATTGTCGGCGCAATAGTGTTAGGATTTTTAGCTGGGGTGCTGCTTTACTTGCTTCTGAAGTTTGTCAGAGCGGAGGATAAAATTCTTGAATTTGCCATCGCGTCACTTTTGCTTCTGGTGGGGATATCAATGATACCGGGCATCGACCCCATTCTACCGGCAATGACGTTAGGTATAACCATTGCCAACTTGATGCCCCGTCAGAGCAAGAGCACTTTTAATCTTGTGGAGAAGTTTTCGCCGCCGATTTATGTTTCGTTTTTCGTGCTGGCAGGTGCGCACATAGAGTTGAAACGGTTAGCTCCGTGGGTGTTGGCTATGATAGCGGTGTACATTCTTTGCAGAGTAGCAGGCAAAGCAATGGGGGCCCGGCTTGGTGCCGGCTATTCTGGTGCACCGGCGGTGGTTCGTAAGTACCTGGGAATTTGTCTGCAATCCCAGGCGGGTGTGGCCATCGGCCTGGCGGTTTTAGCCGGCCGGCAGTTTGGCTCAGAGCTCGGCAAAATCATTATTATGGTGGTGATGACAGCAACGTTTGTGACGGAAATGCTCGGACCGATGTTAGTTAAGCTGGGTGTAAAAAAAGCCGGGGAGGTGGGACTGAATGTAACTGAGGAAGATTTGATAAAGACCTATACAGTGAAGGATGTTATGGATACCCAGCCGACAACCATTGCTCAGGATTTGCCATTGCAGCAGATTCTGGAGGTTTTCAGCGCCAGCGAGAGTGTGTATTATCCGGTTGTTGACCCGCAATCCCGGATTATAGGAATAATTACTATTGCTGACATCAAGGAGATGTTTGCGAACAGGGAATTTGCCGGCTGGCTGTTGGCCTGTGATGTTGCTGAGCCGCTGCGGGACAGAACCACACCAAATAAGCCGCTTGAAGAGGCGATAGAGCAGATGAAACGCTATAATTTGGAAAATATACCGGTAACGGCCGGTGACGATAGTGATGAGCTTGTAGGTGTTTTGGATTATCGAAAGGTGCTGCGCAAAATTAGTGCCGAGGTTTTGCACAGACGCAAAATGGCCGATGGAATAGCTGTGGCAACAGGATAGCAAATAGCGAATCGCAAATCGCAAATCGCAAATCGCGAATCGACGAGCGGTATGCGACAAGCGACAAGCGATTAGCGATACGCGACAAGCGATTAGCGATACGCGACCTGCGACATGCGATATGCGGTTTTCTTTTGAGAAAAACAAAAGGCTTCTCAGCAACAAGCAATTTAAGGCGGTTTTGGCTCGTAATCTGCGTGTCAGCAACGCCTTGCTTACGCTGTATGTAGCCGAAAATGATTGTGATTATCCGCGATTGGGGGTCTCTGTTAGCAAATCTTGCGGCAGTGCGGTGGTGCGTAATCGATTGAAACGGCTGTTGCGAGAAGCCTTTCGGCAAAGCCAGAACCAGATTCCGGCTGGCTTTGATTATTTATTAATGATCTCGCCTCAGTGCTCGAAGAATAAAGTGACGTTTGAGCAGGTCAAAGCTTCGTTTTTGGCCCTGGTAAAAGCTGTGGAGGACCGGCTTTGAGTCAGAAAAATAAATTAGTGCCCATAGGTCAAGCGGCAAAAAAAGCTGGTATTTCTCGACAATCTTTGCAATATTATCTTATGATGGGCTTATTGGAACCAGCAGAAGTTACGCCGACCGGCAGACGGCTGTTCGACCAAAGCAGCATCGAGCGAATTAAACTGATAAAGAAACTTAACGAAAGCGGCTATCCTTTGCGTGCTATAAGAGAGCTGTTTCTGGAAGGCCGCACCGATTTGAAATAAAAGACGCTGATTAACACGGATTGAAACCGATTGAATAATACTTAAATTAAAATATAATTCAGTGTAAATCTGTGTAAATCCGTGTCTGAAACATAACTTTGAAAGGAAGCGAACCGTGAGCGACTACGAGACCATCCAAAGAAGGCGCAACATTATTGTAGGCATTTTTGTGATAGTAGCCGTATCTGCGCTGATATGGCTTATATTTAAGTTCGGTGATTTGCCGACAATGGTGAGTAAAATCCGTTCTTTTGACGTGTTCGTTCAATTTCCTACGGCTTCGGGTGTTCAAAAGGATACCCCGGTGAACTTTTGTGGCTATCAAATCGGTAGAGTTACAAAGGTTATGGCTCCGGAGATACGCGAGGATCGAAAGACTCATCTGAAGTACCACCAAACCCTGGTTATTCTAAGTATTGACAAAAAATATGTCAATATTCCCTCTAATGTGGAGGTAAAATTGATGAGGCGGGGCCTGGGCAGCAGTTATATTGAGCTTTTAGTTGACCCTACTAAGCTGCCGGCGCCGCCGCTTGACCCGAACCGGCCTGAGACGAGATTTTTAGCAGGTGGGATGATAAAACAGGGCTCGACCGGCGTGACCAGTGAGTTCTTCCCGCAAGAGAGCCAGGAAAAATTAGACGAGTTGATTACAGCTTTAAATGTTTTTATAAACAATGCCAATGATGTTATCGGCGACCCCAATACTAAGGAAAATCTCAAGAAAACTTTAGCCAATCTGACTGAGGCCTCGCAGCAGGCAACTCTGACCATGCAGCAAGCCAAGCAGACAATTGAGCGAGCGGAGGCCGCAATAGAAGAATTCCAGAAATTTGCCGTTGCCGGGACCAAAACTCTGTCCGCCTCTGGCAGATTGGTGCTAAAAACAGAAGACCTCGTTATAGCCCTTATTGACACTAGTGAACAATTAAGTAAAGCGACATCACAACTGCGACTGATTTTGGATAAGGTAAACACCGGCCAGGGTACTGTGGCCAGGCTGGTTAATGACGGACAATTGTACGAAAGTATGCTCGAAAGTACTGAGCAATTGCAAGGATTGTTGGCCGAGCTAAAGTCGTTAATAAGTGATGTCAGAGAGAAGGGCTTGCGGTCTATATATTAGCCACAAAAAAGCACAAAAGAATAAAGGTACATTAGCCACAAAAAGGAACAAAATGAAAAAGATATTATTTTTTGTGCCTTTTCGTGGCCAGCGAAAAACCGAGTCTATATATTAGTCACGTGCTCGTCGTTGGGGTTAGGGGTTACGGTAGGGCCAGCTTTTATCCTCTTCTAAGATTCTCTGTCTGTCACGCGGGGTTATGGCGCTAAGCTTTTCCGGAAATTGTCCCATGTCACCGGTTTGTTTTATCCACCGCTGCAGGATTGCCCGCATTTTCTGGAGAGTCTTTTGATGTTTTGGTGAGCCAGCCAGGTTGTGTATTTCGTAGGGGTCGTTCTGAAGGTCATAGAGTTCCTCATCCGGCTTTCGCGGCGCCATAAACAGAGCTTGAACCGGCGTAAGTTTGCCCTGGGCGTGAAGCTCCTTCATAAGAGCAAGCATGGGATAGGAGCGCTCTTTATAGCGGTTTTTCTGCGTATAGGGACGCTCAGGCATAAAGTTGCGGATGTACTTGTACCGTTTAGTCCGGACACAGCGGATGCGGTCAATGGTCTCATCACAGCGGTCGCGGGCGGCGATGATATACTCGCGCTTCTGGACAGGTTTCCAAAGCCCTTTCGAGTCTGGCTCCAGAAAGACCTTTCCTTCCATGTACTTCGGTGGCTCGATGCCGGCAATTTTTAGCACCGTTGCTGAAATATCGATGGCACTGACCAGGTGGTCGCACACTTGCCCGGCTTCGATTTTGCCCGGCCAGCGAATGATAAGCGGTATATGAATTCCGCCGTCGTAGAGCCACTGCTTGCCGCGGACATGACATCGGCCATGGTCGCCTATGAAAATGACCACGGTATTGTCTGCAAGGCCCTCGTCATCCAGGCGTTCGAGAATCTTGCCCACGTATTGGTCCATCAACTGAATAGCGTTTAGATACGTTGCCCAATCCTGACGT
>JBHIDV010000042.1:0-11875 GCA_046760285.1 Sedimentisphaerales bacterium | reverse complement strand
ACGACCCTGCGGACATTCCCAAAATGATAACCAAACTCGATGAAGGCTTTGATGTAGTAAGTGGCTGGAGAAAAAAAAGGCACGATAAGCTCATCACCAGGTTAGTACCTTCTAAAATCGCCAATTGGCTAATCTCCCAAATTACCGGCGTCAAACTTCACGATTATGGCTGCACACTCAAAGCGTACCGCAAGGAAATCCTAACAGAGATAAAACTGTATGGTGAAATGCACCGGTTTATCCCGGCTTTGGCCAGTTGGAGCGGAGCTAAAATCGCGGAGATGGAAGTGGTCCACAGGCCCAGAACTGCCGGCACCGCTAAATACGGTCTGGAACGCACAGTAAAGGTGTTGTTAGACCTTATTACCGTTAAGTTTCTTCTCAGCTTCTCTACCAAGCCGATTCAGTTGTTTGGCGGCTGGGGATTTTTAGCGATGGCTCTGGGCAGTGTTTCAGCTCTTGTGGTCATCCTGATGAAGATTCTAAAAGGCGTAGACATGACCGGCAATCCCTTGTTGTATTTAACCATCCTGCTTTGGGTTATTGGAGTTCAGTTTATCCTGATGGGCTTGCTCGCTGAGCTTTTAGTCAGAACCTATCACGAGTCACAAAATCGGCCAACCTATGTCATCAAAGAGATACTTGAATCGCTGAGTGAAACCGGAGAAAAGGAATGAGCAAAGCCGCTCGAAAGACCAGGCGCTCAAAAAGACACATAAAACCACCACCAGTAGTTCCTCCTGCGGAAAAACAACGAAAAAAGAATCTTGTGGTTTTTATCATAATAGCCCTCCTGGCGGCCATCCCCTTTTCTATGGGCAAATACTTCGAGTTCAACTCTCCCGGCCCCTTCGACAGTGGCGCTTATGTCTATTCAGCAGCGCATATACTTGATGGTGCTGAGATTGGCGTCGAAGAAAAGCCCAGCGCACAGTTGGGAACTCTGCTGGTCAATATCTTAGGCGTTTGGCTATTCGGCTTTAATGAAATCGGGCCAAAGCTAATTCAGATGTTTATGCAGGCAGCCGCATTGTTGCTTATGTTTATTGCCATGCGGAAACTCTTTGGCACGTTAGCTGCGGCTGTTGGTGTCATTGTGGCCTCGGTTTATCTTTCTGCGCCCTTGATTGCCAAATTCGGCAACGTCAAAGAACAATATATGATTGTCTGTATGATAATAGGCATAAGCTGTTTCGTTTTGCATCAGCTTGAAGGCCGGTGGTGGCATGCAGTCTTGGCTGGAGCCTTTCTTAGCTGGGCACCGCTATTTAAGCCGACCGGTACCTCAGCTATTGGTGCAATTGGTTTCTTTGTTATCTTGCAGCCGATACTGAAAAACAGGGCCTGGAGGCAGACAGGCCTTGACATTTTGCTGCTATTTGCCGGTGCCGTTGCAGCGATTGCGCCGTTATATGTGTGGATAATTGCCTGGGATGTACAATTTGCTCTGCCATATTCGTTTGTCTGGCAGACGCTGGCGAAGTTTCTGCCGAGCAGTACAGACGCCCAGCAGGCAAAAGCTGCAACGGACTATGTCTCTGCAAGCCGAAAACTCGTACCCTTCTCCCAGCAATGGCCGGTTGTTTTGCGTTTCTACCGCTTGCTTATATTGCCTATTGCGTTAGCAGCGGCTGCGATTATTGTAAGAATCCTGCGCATGATTCGAGCATCTCCTTCAACAAAGAAAACAAAATTAAACACCTACGACCGGTTTGTATTGTTGCTTGCGGTCTGGTGGGTGTTGGATACAGCCTTTGTCTGGATAAGCCCGCGTTCTTATGAGCAGTATTATCTACCACTGACTGCGTCCGCTGCCATGTTAAGCGGATACGTGGTCGCAATTTATTATGACAAATTAAAGGTTGATGCGTTCAAAACTAAGTGGATAATAACGGGCCTTGCCGGGCTTTTGCTGATGATAATTATGTCGTGGCACATATTCTTCGGCATTGGAAAAAGCCCTTATAGCGGAATAACTTACGGCACAAAGACAAAGGGTTACTTACAAAAATTCAGAGAAATCTCCCAAAAACCAGAGTATCCCTGGGAGGCCGTCGGCGAATATATCCGCGCAAACTCACAACCATCAGATAAGATTTACGTCTGGGGTTGGTATCCAGGCATATATGTTAAAGCTCAGCGGTTTAGTTCTGCCTCAAAGGCCTTTAGTATGCCTCGGCCGACACCGCCGGTATTAGCCGAGCTGGTTTCTCGTTTACTGACTGAGTTCAGGCAGGAAATGCCAAAATTTATCGTTGATTCGCGCAAGCGTCACATACCGACCGAACGACCTGCCTATGAATTATGGCCGATAGTGCCACAAGGTTTTATAGGTGTGAAAAAAGCACAATTTTTACCGCCAGATAAAAATACCATAGAGGCGTTTGATAAAGCCTGGAGCAATATGCTACGTGAGCGCTTTGATGAGGACGAAGCCCTTCGATATGAAGCTCTTCGGCCGTTCAGAGATTTTGTTATGGAAAACTATAAAATAGTTCGGATGTTCGGCCCGCACGTTTTGTTTGAGTTGAAGAATTCCACAGTTAATAAGGAGCAGCAATAGTTGTGTCGAAATTAAACCTGCTTATGCTCAACTATGAATTCCCACCCATCGGTGGCGGAGCAGCTAACGCACATCTTTGTCTCTTAAAGCAATACGCCGGTAATAGTGACCTGAGGGTCGATGTACTAACCTCAGCACCAAAGCCGGGCTTTTTTGTCGAGAAATTCTCTGAAAATATTACCATTTACAAAGTTGGCCTGCACAAAAAGGACCTGCACTTCTGGCGGAAAACAGAAGTAGTTGAATGGTTGCTCAAAGCTAAATCTCATTATCGCGCGCTATTGCAAGAAAACGATTATGATTTGGCACACGCTTTTTTTGGTTTTCCCACAGCTTGGCTATGCTATCGAAGTGCAAAAAAATTGCCCTACATAATTTCGCTACGCGGCTCAGATGTGCCGGGCAAACACGCAAGATTACAGCTTGATTATAAGATTCTGGCCCCGGTTTTTAGAGCCATCTGGAAAAAGGCTGCCGCTTTGGTAGCCTGCAGCGAGGGGCTAAAAAACCGGGCGCTAAATTTTCTGCCGACAGTTACAATTGATGTCATTCCAAACGGTGTCGAATTAGACCGTTTTAGCCCTGCCACCTGTGGGCAGGGCTTAGCCCCCGGCACGGGTCCGGGGGCTAAACGAAGCTCGCAGGTGCTAAGGCTTCTGACTGTCGGAAGATTATCCGTTACTAAAAGGGTGGAAATGCTAATAGATGCAGTCCAGATGTTGCGCAGGGACGGCTGTAATGTCCATTTTACTATAGTAGGCGGCGGACAGATGGCCCAGCAGCTTAGACAAATAGTAGCAGAAAAAAACCTCAGTAATATAATTGAGATAACCGGCAGGCTCAACTCGGGAAAAATGCCGCAAGTTTACCAACAACATAATATTTTTGTCAGTGCCAGTATGCAGGAAGGCATGAGCAATGCGATGCTGGAGGCGATGGCCTGCGGCTTGCCCATCGTTACCACTCATTGCGAAGGCGTCGAAGAGTTGATAAAAGATAATGGAATTGTAGTAGAAAAAGCCCAAGCAGACCAAATCGCAAAAGCGACCAAGAAGTTAGCCGACGACCAGCAAACTTACAGAAAGTTTTCTACCGCTGCCAGAAAGCAGGCGGAAAAATTTGGTTGGCCACAAGTAGCAGCTCAGTATTTAAGCTACTATAATAAAATTGCACACAGCGCCCGAACAAATGAACTTAAACAATAGAGCTATTGAGATATGTTTCATTGCTCCCAAAGCATATCCCTTGTTTAACCCTGACGTCAAAGAGCCGTTCGGCGGGGCGGAGGTAGATTTGTATTTTCTGGCTACAGAACTGGCCAAAGATAAGAATTTCACGGTCAGCTTCATTACCGCAGACTACGGACAGAAAGAAATAGAAACCATCGAAGGCGTCAGGATTATTAAAAGTCTAAATTTTAAGAAAAATTACCTAACCGGCGCTATCAAGGTTTGGCGGGGACTTCGTAAAGCTGATGCCGAAATGTATATGATTAAGACCATATCGCCGGGCATGTTCTTAGTTGCTTTTTTCTGCTGGCTAAAGGGAAAAACATTTCTGTACCGCACCTCCAACACCAATAGCTGTGACGGCACATATCTAAGGCAGCATCCTATGTTCGGCAAATTTTATAAATGGGCTGTAAGATCTGCGCCGCAGGTTTTTGTACAAAACAAAACCGATAGAGAGAACCTGCAGCGCACCACAAATGTGGCCTCGGTGGCAATACCGAATGCTCATCGCCTGGTCGAATTGCCCCAACGACAGCGCAGCTCTATTCTCTGGGTGGGGCGAAGCGTAAAAATTAAAAGGCCGATGCTCTTTATAGACCTGGCTGAAAAAATGCCTGATGAAAACTTTATTATGATTTGCCAACGAGCTACCGGCGATAAAAAATATGAGAACTTGGTGGAACGAGCTAAACAAGTTAAGAATCTTCAATTTATTAAACAAGTCGACTTTGACGAGGTACACAATTACTTCCAGCGTGCAAAAGTCTTTGTCAATACCAGTGATGCGGAAGGGTTTCCCAACACCTTTATTCAGGCATGTGAGTTTGGCACGCCAATTCTGTCGCTCAACGTTAATCCGGATGGATTTCTCGACAATTACAATTGTGGAATTTGCTGCAATGGCAACTTAGAACGGCTTGCTGAGTCGCTTAGATTTATGCTGGCAGAAGATAGATATATTGAGATGGGCAGAAAGGCAAGAAAGTATGTAGAGCAAAATCACGATATTAAAAGGACTGTGCAACAGTACAAAAAGATATTTCACCGGATAACCCCGCCCCAAAGGCAGGGCTAAATATTTAGCCCCACGTTTTACGTGGGGTTAATTTCGATTACAAAAATGGAGCGATTTGCTTTTGGAAAAAATTGGAGGAGCTTTTCTGAAAGGTTGCGGCCAGAGGATTATCTAAAGGCCAAAGAATCGCTGGGAAGACTAATACCTAATCTAAAAGACAAAACGTTTTTAGATGTAGGTAGCGGCAGTGGCATGTTTTCTATCGCAGCAAGTGCTCTCGGCGCAAAGAAGGTCTTGGGCTTCGATGTCGATCCAGAAGCTGTTTCGACCTCGAAAGAGCTCATCGAGAAAATCTCTCGGTGGGACCCGGATGTTAAAAAGGACGCTATTGATTTTAAGGTCGAGTCCATATTAAACAAAGGCCTTGCTCGGCAGCAATATGATGTCGTCTATAGTTGGGGCGTACTGCACCATACCGGCAATATGTATAGAGCTTTTGATCTTGTTAAGGATTTGGTCGCAGAAAAAGGAACCTTGGCAATAGCAATTTATAATAAACATTTCACCTCGCCTATCTGGAAGATGATAAAGTATACCTATGTAAAAAGCCCAAAATTTATAAAAACAATTATGGTTCTTACTATTTTGATTGTTAAGTTTTTCGCAGCTTTAATAATTTTGTGGCAGAATCCTCTCCAGAGAAGACGTGGTATGCGTTATTACACTGACATTGTAGATTGGGTTGGAGGTTATCCATACGAGTATGCCTCGGTGGATGAAGTCACCGATTTTTTCCAAACCCGCGGATTTAGACTTATAAAGCTGATAAAAACGAAGGGTTTCACAGGTTGTAACGAGTTTGTCTTTGAGAAAGTAATATAGATGTGCGGAATCGTCGGCTTCAATTGGCAAGATGATAAAAAAATAAGGTCCTGGGCCTGCTTGCTGGAGCACCGGGGCCCGGAGCAGCAAGGCTTTCACGTCGCCGATGGCGTCTCCATTGGCCATAAGAGATTGCGCATACTCGATTTGTCAGAAAAAGGCAGACAACCTATTTACAACGAAGACCATACAATTTGCGTCTCGTACAACGGCGAAATTTATAACTTCCAAGAGCTGCGCCAGACACTTCAAAAAGCAGGACACAAATTTGAATCTAAAACCGACACCGAGGTATTAGTGCACGCATACGAACAATGGCAAACCAACCTTCTGGATAAAATAAACGGCCAATTCGCTTTTTGTATCTTCGATAAGATAAAAAATATCTTTTTTCTCGCCAGAGACCGCCTGGGTATAAAACCACTTTATTATTATTGTGAGGGGAACAAGTTTATATTCGGCTCGGAACTAAAAGTATTTTTGAAAAGTAATATTGAAAAGCAAATAAGTAAAAAGGCACTGAATTACTACCTGCTTTTCGGCAATACTCCATCGCAGCAATCCATTTTGGAAAATGTCCTTAAAGTGTCGCCAGGCTCATACATAATCTATGATTTAACCACCCAGAAGATAAAAGAACGCCGGCGCTACTGGACTCTATCATTTTCGCAAGATACTTCCCTCTCTGAAAGGCAAGTCGAAGAACAGATAGTTCAAAGGCTTGAGCAAAGCGTAAAAATGAGACTGATTTCAGATGTCCCCTTAGGCGCCTTTCTTTCCGGAGGAGTGGATAGCTCCATCATAGTTGCCCTTATGCGAAAGTACGTTCGTGATTTGAACACCTTTTCCATAAAGTTTGACATTCCCGGCTACGATGAGTCGAAGTACGCGAAAATAATATCGGATATGTTCCAAACTCAGCACCATGAAATTGAGTTTAACGCTGAAAGTGTAAGAGATTTGATTGTTGAATTACCTTATTACTACGATGAACCCTTTGGCGACCCTTCGATGATTCCCACCTGTCTGGTCTGTCGTGTAGCAAAAAGCCAAGTGACCGTTTCTCTTTCCGGCACAGGCGGGGACGAGTTGTTTGCAGGCTATCCGCGCTACATTGAATTGATGCTGCTAAAACGGTTAAATCATTTGCCTGCAATTGCTAAAAAGATGTTGAGCTGCAGCCTGCTGTCCCTCAACTTTCTTTTGCGCCATGACAAACTTAATAAGCTCCAAACTTTCATGGGCCCAACAGAAGAAACCTGGTTATTATATCTTAAGCTATTTAGTTACATGTTCCGCGACAAATACGAACAAACAGAAAAGCTCGCTGAATTTAGCTATCTTAGGACACACTTCAAATATGATAATGACCTCAACAATGCTTTGAATTTTGACATAAACGAGTATCTGCCGGACTGCTTACTTACAAAGGAAGACCGGGCATCGATGGCAGTAAGTTTGGAGGTGCGGGTGCCTTTTTTAGATCACACGCTGGTAGAATTTGCAGCCAAAATTTCTTCCAGGCTCAAAATCAAAGGAACAGACAAAAAGCATATCTTAAAAAAGGCCTTTTCTGATATTCTGCCCAGAAAAATTCTATACCGCAGAAAACAAGGCTTCTCAGTCCCTCTGGTGCATTATTTCAGAAACGAGCTAAAAGATTTCGCCTATAAAGAAATTTTTGATTCTCAAGGGTTTGATTATTATGACAAAAGCTTTTTAGCGAATTTATGGCAGAAACATCAGAAGGGACATTCAGATTACTCTCGGCTCTTCTGGAGCATCATAATGTTTAATCTATGGTACAGGAAGTGGATGACGTAAGCAGCGATGACCGAGCGATATAAACAAATAATGAAGTTTATAGCAAAGCTGCTGGTTACGGTCATTTTATTGTTCTGGGTCATCAGCAGAATCGATTTGACGCAGTTCAGCCAGACATTAAGAAACGCTCAATGGGGTTTTCTTTGGGTTGTTTGGGGATTGACGGCCGTTTCGTACTGGCTTTTGTCGATTAAGATGCGCCTGATTCTCAAGAAGCAGGATTGTCACGCCAACATTGGCAAGCTTTTTGGCGCCAGTGCTGTCACCGCGCTATATAGTATGATTTTACCTGGCGTGTTAGATGCACCTGTTAAATGGTATGTCATAAGACAGCACACCGGCAAGGGCAGCAATGTCTTTAGTAGTATGGTTTACAACCAGTTCTCTGTCCTACTTTTTACCAGTGCCTCTGCTTTGGTAGCCCTTATTGTAACCAACCCCGCCGGCAACTGGCAATTACCAGCAATTTGTCTGGCACTACTGGTTTTCCTAATCACTGTTTGTTTATCGCTGGCCAGCCATACGCTGGGGCCAAAACTTACCAACTATCTTTCACACGTTATAGAAGAGCCTTTGCCCACATCTTTTCGCAATACCAGCTACAGAATCCTTCAACAGCTTTCGGTATTCCAGACAGCCTCATGGTCGTTCCATTTCAAGGTACTATTGTTTAATTTTGTGAGCATAACCATCATCGGCACTACCATTTATATCTTTGCCGCAAAAGCAGCGCGAATAGATGTCCCTATCGGCGTGTTTATATGGCAGTGTGCCGTGATTTTCATTTTAGGGCGATTGCCCATTTCTATTGCCAATCTCGGTGTAAGAGAATTTACCCTTGTTGGTACGCTGGCGTTTTACGGCGTTGATGCACCGTCAGCCTTGTTAATGTCGATGATAATCTTTTCCAACAGAATCCTTATGGCCATTATAGGCGCAGTTTTTCAATTGTGCTGGAGCATGCAAAGGCCACAAGATGGTAATCGGTAATTGGTTAAATGGGTTGAATCAATTCCAATCACCAATTACCAATTACCTCTTTTTCACACCGATAAAAAGTAAATATGGACTAAATAATCTGCTTTCCGCACCTGCCTTTCTAAAGAGAAGGCGAAAAACCAGGTTCAATATTAACTGCAAAATTTTGCAACAGGTGAGCACAAAACGAAGCGGAGAGTTCTCCTTCGCAACGAATAGACCAAAATTAAATACGCCGTAATAATCACAGAATAAAGTGGACAGACACACTTTATTAAAGATTTTCGAAAATTTCCTTTTTTGCATTATATCAATATTATGCATCGGCAGAAGGTCTTTGTTGAAGAGCCATTGCCATACATAATTGGCTCCCCTCAAGTTTGGAATACTTACAATAAGATAGCCTCCTTCAGTCAGCAAGTTAATATGTTTTTCAACAATATCCCCAACATCTTCAAAGTGCTCGATAAGACCCGCCGATATAACAGCATCGAAGTAGCTACTGTATTGCTTTTGAAAATCATCAGATAGAAAATCTGCGTGAATCACATTATTGGGATTAATATTATTCAAAATGAACACTTTTCTATTAAGTTCAACACCGCTTTCCGAATATTCAACACCATAAGGGATAAAACCAAATCGTTGACTTAATCTTACCAAATTATTTCCTGGAGCACTGCCTACTTCTAATATCTTTGCCCCTTTTGTTTTCGGCAGGTACTCTTTGTAGATAATATCCCATAAAAGATAATCTGCATAGCAGCGCACAAACTCATTTTCAAAAAGCCTCGTTGCCAAAATCTTAAGATTCCTTTTTACAAAGTATCGTTTGCGTTTAGCAACTTTAGCTTTATGTATAGAGTCCCAGTATTGCTTCTCCGTTAATTGCCCCACAAAAATTCCTTCCAGGAAATCCCTGCTAAAAATGTAAAAACGGATTCAACAGCATAAAGGTCACTAATGATTTTGGAATTATCCTCCATAAAATACCATTATATCAAGCAGTTTTTCCGACAAAAAATCCCTCAAAAAAGGTCAATTTGATTGAAAATCGTCATTGTATACAGTAAAATATAAGGCATGGTTCAAACAGCACAAGTTCTGGGTAACATTGATTTGTAGCTCCATAGCGTGTGGCAGCCTCAAATCTCCCCACCTACGCGGGGACAATTCCTGCCTTCGCAGCAATGACGTCACCCCCGCGAAAGCGGGGGTTGCCCCTGCAGAAGCGGGGGGATTTGGGGATGGTTACGCCGTTTTTGAGGCTTTGCCATCCCCGGGCTGGAATTTTGCGCGCAAGGTAAGCCATCCAAGGTTGAACCATGCCCCAAAAACACTAACAGCATACTGCTTAACACGATTAAGCTAACCCAAAAGTGATTATATATCCGTCACCGAGCACAAAATACAAGAGCTGAATTTATACTTTATCCAGATTTATCAGATTATGAAAAGACACGGAAAAAAAGAAAACGGGCAAAATGATAGATAGTGCAAAACTATATCTTAAGTCGCAACCCACAAGATTGGGTAACTGGTTGAAAGTTCGTGGCCAAATCAAGGCACTTAACACACTTTTGAGTTATGGGCCTCTCAATTCTGTTTTAGAAATAGGCGTTGGTAAAGGCATTATTGCTACAGCATGTAAAAAACAGGGCATATCCTACTATGGCGTGGACGCCTCTGCTGATATCTGCAGAACAATGGCTGAACATTACGTGGTCTATTGTGCCAAGGTACCACCGTTACCTTCAGAAGCCCCGGTTGTTGATGCAATAATTGCCATAGCAGTTTGCGAGCATTTCAATGGTGATACCGAGATGATTGAGTTTTTATCAAGTGCCAAACAGCACCTTCCGGTTGGTGGCATAATTCTCATCATTTCACCTGATATTCGGTACTGGAGATGGTATTTCTGGGACATACATCATGAGCACAACTATCCAACGAGCTTGCGTCGGCTAAAAGGACTTTTGTATGAGTCCGGATTTGAAATACTCAAGGCAAATTTATGGTTAGAGGGATTTACTTGGCCATTGAGTCATATTATCTATTGGCTGACGAAGTTGATACCCGTTGCCTTACTTGAAACTGTATGTTATCGCTCGCAGCGCTTTGGTCGTAAGGCTCCATACAGTTCCATGTGGAATACAATAAAACAGAAAGCACTGTGTGCTTTTCTTGTAGCCAGAAAGGTTGAATGATAAGCAAGCCACATTGGCAAAGCAATACAGGCCACCGTCACATCTGCCACTTAACTCATAGGGAATCTGCTGCACAGTTGTTTTACTTTGTCTCTGGTTTTGCTGCTGAAGGATTCGTCAATTTTGTATTCATGGTCACTTATTATTTCCACTCTCTTTAGCACCGCATCTATTAAGGCCGATATGTCTTCCATCTGTTTTGTCCCCATCCCATTTTTTGTAACAATGGGCGTGCCCAGCCTGATACCGCTGGTGATAGTAGGTTCTTTGTTATCGTAAGGCAAGCTGATCTTATCCACAACTATGCCGCACTGCTCAAGGCTCCGCTGCGCGGTGAGGCCTGTCAAGCCTTGGCGAAAATTCGCCACGTTCACCAGAATCATATGGTTGTCTGTCCCGCCGGTTATTACATCGAATCCGCAATCCTGCAGGCTATCCGCAAGCCTTTTTGCATTTTCTATGATTGCAAATTGCCTGGCTCTGTACTGCTGCGATAACGTTTCTTTGAAGAAGACCGCCTTAGCAGCGATATGATTTAAATAAGGCGTCCCCTGTAGTCCGGGAAATATTGCTTTTTGGATATGTTCGGCCAATTTCGTCCCTCGTCCCTGGTCCCTCGTCCCTCGTCTCTCGTAATCCTTGCCCATCACTATCAGGCCGCCTCGCGGCCCTCCAGGCTTATAGGTACTGGTCGTGGTAAAATGCGCATAATTTACCGGCGAAGGATGAGCACCTGCTATTACAAGGGCGGATATGTGTGAGACATCTGCTAAAAGATACGCTCCCACCTGGTCCGCGATTTCTCTGAACTTCTTAAAATCTATTGTCCGGGGATAGGCACTGGCACCACATATAATCAGTTTTGGTTTGAATGCGATGGCACATCTTTTGATAGCATCGTAATCCAGAAGAAAAGTCTCTCTATCAACGTAGTAATTCTCTACATTAAAAAATTTCCCGGTAAAAGAAACCTTTGCTCCGTGTGAGTAATGTCCGCCCTGCTGTAGCGCGAGACTTAATATTTTATCTCCAGTCTCCAATAAGGAGGTTATAACAACTTGATTGGCTGTGGTGCCGGAATGCGGCTGTACATTCACATACTTGGCGCCAAAGGCCTCTTTGGCTCTGGCTATAGCCAGTCTCTCTATCTCGTCGATAACCTGGCAGCCCCCAT
>JBHIDV010000041.1:0-11900 GCA_046760285.1 Sedimentisphaerales bacterium | reverse complement strand
ACATTATGAAAAGAGCATTTTCACTTGCTGAATTGATGATAGTGTTAGCTATACTGGGAATCTTAGCCGCTATCGTTTTACCTTATTTTCGGTCCCACACCACCCAGGCTAAAGAAGCCGTAGCCAAGGACCATCTGCGCATTTTGCGAAGTGCGATTGAGCTATACCCTGCCCAACATGGTGGTGTTCCACCAGGCTATAAAGACAATAATCCGCAGACTATTCCCAGTAGTGTTTATTTTCAGCAACAGGTCATACTACAAGGCAATTACCTCCGTAAGACGCCCGAGAATCCCTTTAATAAGTTGGATACTATGAACGTGATAGGAAATAACGAAACATTCCCGGCAGAAGCAACAGGCAATTTCGGGTGGGTTTATAAGCCGGCGACGAAAACAATCAGGCTCGATTGGCCAGGTACCGATAAAGACGGAATTCGTTACTATGATTACTGAGGGTTCGGGGTCCAGCAGCAATTCATCTGATTCAATCTTTGAGCTTCTCGAATACTAATGGCTTAGCAGATATATCATTTGGCTCTTGAGGGAAACGCGGGCCGTAATCAAAAATAGCTATCCAATCAGCCATCCAAAATTTCCCGTCTTCGGACACGGGGCCTACAAACCTATCGATGCTATTGCCGTCAATCACATTATCCAAAAATTTAACGTGAATCTTCTCCATTTCCACGCTAACAAACAGCTCCCTTGTCTCGGGCGTATACTCAACCACACAATCCCCAGCCTTAAAAGTGCTGAAACTGCCATCTTTCATTTCAACTTTAGTTGTCTGATTAGGCTTAATTTCAACTTCGCCCATGGGGATAACTGCCGATGATACAGTGCCATCAGGGCTTAAAACTATCTTCCAGGGGCTGTCTTGGGCTTTCCACGTCCCAGCGATACCCGGCGGCAATATAGTTCTGCCAGCCGTCCCCGACTTGATCGGGGATTGCTTCATAACCGTTTGACAACTGACAGCGGTCCCAAAAATCCACACTAAGACAAGAAAACAGAGGACACAAGACAGAGGACAGAGAACAGAGGACAGAGAACAGACTTCTGTCTTCTGCCTTCTGTCTTCTGCCTTCTGTCTTCTGCCTTCTGTCTTCATCGCATTCTCGATTCTCGTTTGTCGACCCTCGTCGAGCATCGAGTTCAGTATATTAGTCAAGAAAGTGCAATTTACAATAAAAAAACCCCGCACCAATTGACCGCTCGGGCGGGACCTCCAACCCATTTTATATGGTAGAAATCTTGCCCTAAAGACCAATTGGTGCGGGGTAAATCTGCTAATTTATGCTTTGGGTTCCCGCAAGGTGGGGTCCAGTTGTCAATCCGCCTCAGGCGGACTTACGACGCCACAACAACAGTCCACCGAGACCAAGCAAAGCTATGGTAACCGGCTCAGGGATAGGGACCTGCTTAGTGTCGAACACCGTTGCAAAGTCATCAGACACAAGACTCAACACGACCGGACCGGTTCCGGCAAGCGTGATGCCCTCTACCAGCGTGCCTTCAAGAGGTGCCGGTGGAACGGCACCGTCCGCCAAGGTTATAAAGCTAAGGTCTGCAAGGTCCGGTTTGCCTGCAAAATCCTTAAACGAGGCCAACGTATCCTCTGGGCTCATCCCCAGGGTAACAGCAACAGCTTCCAGTTCATCATAGGCTGCCAGACTTCCTGGGTAGACTATATTGCCGCCCACAATTGAGCCGGGACCTTCAACGAATAAATAGGCAGCTACGGGCGGTAATGTTGTGCCATCACCTGTAATGGTGACAGTATCCATAGCCTCATTTACGTTAATCGTAAGTGCTGCATTGGCAACCGTAGCCATCACCAAAGCAGTTAACATAACTAATAGCTTCTTCATCATCATTCTCCTTCCGAAAAAAACCGTTCACAACCTCTCACGTCATTACATCACGAACTAATATTGGCACCGGGTCTCCCACCACTATTCAGGCCTGGGACAATCACCAGGAAGCTCCGTATCTGTCTTCTTCCAGTTGGCTACAATCTTGGCCAAATCAGCGGTGAAAACGCGGAACTCGAATGGGAAACCTGAATCCTTGTGATCGATATCCGCACAAGGGTCCAGTGTCGGGTCATCGATCTTCTTCTTCCAGTTGTCCACGATTAGAGCCAGGTCACCGGTGAAAACGCGGAAGTTAAACGGAAACCCAGAAGTTTGACCATCGGCATCACCGTCACACTGATATTTTGTATTCCAGCAGTCGGGCTTTCCCAGAGCTACCCAGTCGTTATACGTTGAATAACTGCTGGGAAAGGAATCAGGTTGGCCAACCGTTACAGCACAGCCGGTCGCCTGAACATTGGGAGCTACCGAGGGGTCGGTCAACACCACACCGCCGCGAGTGGCATTCTCGCCGATACTGACATTGGCGCTGTCGCTAATTGTGACCTTGCAAAGTGTGCCGGCATCGTCTGGAGCATTTGGAGAATTATCCTCGGGAGGATAATAAAGTGCACCCATCTCGATAGTGATACCATTGGTGCCAAGACCACCCAGTGCACCCGGATCATTGGCGTCAGCCACGGGCGTGTA
This sequence comes from Sedimentisphaerales bacterium, assembly GCA_046760285.1. Lineage (GTDB taxonomy): Bacteria > Planctomycetota > Phycisphaerae > Sedimentisphaerales > Anaerobacaceae > JBHIDV01. The sequence goes on along the minus strand of JBHIDV010000041.1, from coordinate 9,331 downwards.
ATCATTTACATCCCAAGTCGTGACTTCGCCGGTAGCAGGATCGACAGTAATGTAACGACTGAAATTGGCGGGGAAGATACCATAACCTTTGTCACCAGCGATACTCTCACCGACCTTGAAATCCGATATGGCATCGATAGTACCTTTATCAACAGTAATATCCAAGGCAAAAGCCCTTACCTTAGGTGAGCCTGTCACCGCGTAGTCGATACGGACTACCCCACCACCTTCATCCGTGCAGGTAATCGCAACGTCTGTTGCCCCCGCGGCAGTAGCAAGCAACAATACAACCCCTGCTAAAACCATCTTTTTCATAATACGGCCTTCCTTTCTTTTCTTCTTCGCAGCCCCATACTTTCTTGCTTCTGCCTTGGGTTCCCGCAGAGCGGGGTCCCTCGCAGGTGTAAATACACCTTCATTCCGGCGGGTAAACTTTCCCCCCGGAAGCGCCGAGCAAAAACGGGGCTACACTATCTTGGTTTTGTTACGTTCAGACTTCCTGCTTTTACCAATAAACACAAACAATCACATGCCCAGTTTTAGCAATCAAACACCTTACTTTTGGACAGAGTGAACCGGCTCACAGGAAAAGCCGGATGAAAATAGTTTCCTTTAGTTCTCTTTTCTCCTCCTTTCCCGCCAACTGGCGCAAGTGCCTACTACAGTCCTACAGACACAGGTTTATGTTAATGAAGACTGAATTTAACTTATCATAAACACCGGTGTAAATCAAGAAAAAATAGGAAAAAATACAAAAAATTTGCCGTTTGAAATCTGCTCCTGCACAAGCGGGGGCGGGTGTAGCAATAACAGATAACACCTTATCAGGAATATTGTTATAGACTGCCAGAAAAATTTACCAAAAAATTAATTTTTTTACGATTTTCCTGTTAGCATATGCAATTTTAACCATCCTATGTTATCTTTGCCGTTATGTATAATTTTTTGAAAGGCCGGCTTATAATCGTAAGATTATGCTTGTTGGCGGCCACTTTGGTCTTGGTCGCCATTGGTATAGCTACTATCTATGCAGTCGGCAATCCGACAGAGCCCAGTCCTGCCAACCAGCCTGGCCATGTGGCCAATTTGTGGAAAAAACAGCTCATATTCGCTGTGATTAGTTTTGCGGGCTTTATAGCGGTTAATTTGGTTAATTACCGCCGCCTGGGGACGCTAAGTTTCCCCATTTTCGCCTTGGTGCTGCTGCTCCTGGGCATTCTGTTGCTGGGCAGGTTCGTTGTAAATATTCCTTTCGTGCCGGAGGTCAACGGTGCTCACAGATGGATTCGTTTCAAGATAGTCGGCTGGCAATTGCAAGTGCAACCTTCCGAACTTTGCAAGCTCACGTTTGTGCTGGCGTTAGCTTGGTATCTGCGATACCGCAGTAATTACCGCAATTTTAGTGCTCTTATAGGACCTTTTATTCTAACCGTACTACCAATGGTTCTAATCCTTCTCGAACCAGACCTGGGTACGGTAGTACTGATGATGCCGATTTTCCTGACAATGCTGTTTGTGGCAGGGGCAAAGGTTAGGCATCTGTTGATTATAATAGCTATGGCACTTCTGGTCAGTCCGTTGCTGTGGCACAAGATGAAGCCCTATCAGCGAACCAGGATAAGCAGTGTGCTGTTGCAAAGTAGCTGGATTCGCCAACAGGCCGAGCAGAACCCCGCTTTGGGTGAAATCCTCGTGGGCAGGAAATTCAGTGCAGAGCATTGGAAGAACGACTGGGGTTATCATCTGATTCGCTCGAAATTTGCGGTGGCGTCGGGCGGCATCAAAGGCCAAGGCTTTCGCAAAGGACCGTTTGTTAAATACGATTTCTTGCCATACCGATATAACGACTTTATATTCGCCATTATTGCACATCAATGGGGCTTTGTCGGCTGCCTCGGCTTATTGATGCTCTACACAATTATTATTGGCTGTGGCCTGGAAATCGCCATGAATAATACCGACCCATTCGGAAGATTACTGGCTATCGGTATTGTGGCCGTCTTTACGGTTGAACTGCTCGTCAATGTGAGTATGACGGTGGGGCTAATGCCAATCACTGGATTGACCTTACCGTTGGTAAGCTACGGCGGCTCAAGCCTGCTGGTTAGCATGACTGCGGTGGGACTATTAAATAATATCGGGCGGTGCAGACCTTTTAGCGTAGCAAGGAAAACGTAAAGCGCATCTCGTGAAACGAGATACATGGCGCAGCAAAAAACGATGATACGAGGCTTTAGACAGATTGCTTTGCTGACAATGGCCAGCCGCGTTTTGGGGATGCTACGCGATATGACGTTTGCGTACTTTCTGGGAGCCAGTGGGCTAATGGACGGCTGGGCAATCGCGTTTAAGGTCCCTAATCTTGCCAGGCGGCTTTTCGGAGAGGGTGCTGCCTCATCGTCACTCATACCGGTTTATAGCGAAGAGTTACAGCGGGACCGAGAAAAGGCGAACAGATTGGCCTTTACGGTTGTTACTGCAGTATTTGTGCTGCTGACAGGGATTGTTCTGCTCGGTGAGGGTATTATCTGGGGATATTACAGGTTTTTCAGCAACCTTCCAGGCACCCAGTTAAAGCTTAAGCTAAGTGCCATCATGCTGCCTTACATGGTCTTGATTTGTGTGGTGGCGATCTTAGCGGGGATACTGCACACGCATCGGCACTTTGCGGCTCCGGCAGCGGCCCCAGTGGTACTCAATGTCTTTCTTATCGGCTCGCTTTGCTTCAGTGGATGGGTGTTTCACATCCAGCCGAATAGGCAGGTTTTTATTGTTGCCGTGGCGGTGATTCTGGCAGGATTAGTGCAGCTATTGATTCAGCTTCCGCCTCTTCGGGCCAGGGGAATTTATATTCGACCGGCCTGGCAGGTCAGGTCAGAGGCGTTTAAAAAAGTGATTCTGCTCATGGGCCCAATGGTTTTGGGCTTGACGGTGACACAGATCAACACCTTGGCTGATGATTTTATCGCGCTTTGGTTTTCAGGTTCAGATGAGAAGGGGCAGTTTTTCTCTTGGTTCGGCCAGCAGATAAGATATCCGCTGTGGGAAGGGGCGGTGTCACATCTTTTTTATTCGCAACGATTGTACCAGTTTCCTTTAGGCGTGCTTGGCATTTCACTGGCCACGGCCATTTTTCCGGTGATGAGTACTGATGCGGCGCGGAAAGACTTCGCAGCCCTATCCAAATCAGTTTCGCAGGGCTTGCGTTGCGCAGTATTCGTGGCTCTGCCGGCAACAGCAGGCTTGCTGGTGGTGGCCAGGCCGCTTGTTTCGGTGATTTTTGAGCGAGGGCAATTCACCGCCCAAGATACGATTTTGACCAAATGGACGCTTTCGTTTTATGTGTTGGGGTTGTGTGGCTACTTTGCTCAACAGGTGGCTACCCGTGCATTTTATTCTATGCAGGATTCTTTTACCCCTGCGCGAAGTGCGTTGATAGCAGTGTTTGCAAATATTGTTCTGAATCTGACTCTTATCTGGTTCTTAGGAACAGGCGGATTGGCTGCTGCGACGGCTGCATGTTCGTATTTGCAAGTAGCTATCCTGGTGGCGGTTCTCCGCCGACGTTTAGGTTCCGCTGTGCTTGTCGGCCTGGGTCGGGCATTGGCAAAAACGATTGTCGCCACACTATTCATGCTCATCATGGTCGTGGCAGCCCTGCAATTGTCAAAAAGCTGGGCCGATATCTTCAAATTGCTATTGTCTGTTCCGTCAGCGGCAGCGGTGTATCTATTGGCCGCCAAATTCCTGCGAATCGAGATGCTTTCTCTACTGACAGGACTCCAGTCCGCCAAGGCAGACCAATTTTAGAGCAAAAAACCAAAATTTTTAAGTCCCATATGCTCTGTATGGACCAGAGAAGCGATTCGGTACGGATATTTGCGATTATTAAAATAACTTATCTGCCGAAAATAACGACTTTAGCTTTTATAATACCTAAAGCGAGTAAGTTAATCACCCGAAATATGAATTGACCGGACTGGATGAACAGGCCCTGCCCCTGCCGTGAGGCCCAGGGGATAATCCCGTAAATCCGGTCTAAAAAGCAGATTTAGGTATGGACAGACAAATGCTCAAGGGAAGGTCTATTTTAGTAATATTATCGGCAGTTCTTTGCTGCTCTTTGTCTGTCTGTGCTCAGTTGACCAAGCCTGCCCTGAACGTAGTCGAAGGGACGGACGGTCTTCGTCCGTCATCCCCCCGCTTTCGCGGGGGCGAGCTTGCCCCTGCAGCAGCAGGGGATTTAGAGCCATCTGTCGGCGACATATTTTATGAGATAGCGTCTGAAATCGCCAATTCGCAAGCTTTAACCGCATCGCAGGCTGAGCAGGCGATCGTATTGTTAACGGCTGCGAGGACTCTGGGTAGTACTGCTGACCAAATTCTACCATTGTTGATTACACTTGCCTGCGAGCACTCACAGCAAGATTATTCCCAGCAGATAAATCGTTGGCTCCAAGAGTATGTAAGCGAGTCAATCGACATGGAGGTAGCAAAAAGGGCGATTCTGTATCTGCTTGACCGGTTAAACTACCGTGAGCAACGAGAGCAACTTCTCCAAGAATTGTTGACAAAGATAGGCGGCAGGAACGCTGCTCTTGATTCTGAATTATATACATCGCTTGGCCTTTTAATGGTGGAAAAGGCGGATTTCAAAGCCGCTCAGAGACAGTTTATCCGGGCTTATCTGAACAATAGATATAATAAACTGGCCTTTGCAAAACTGGCTGAGCTTGCACCCGAACGGATTGGGCCAACAATTTATCTTGAGCATCTAAGATTAGCCTTACGCGAAAATCCACTGGATATCGAAGCAGTGTTGGCCTTTGCACAATATTGTGAAAGGCTGGCCCTTTTCGAAGTAGCCGCTGCTGCCTACCAATACAGTGCTGATTTGTTCAGCTACATTCATCCTAACGAACCTTTGCCCGCTGACATTTATCTGCCTTGGACCATTAGTAACTATAATAGCGCACAAAACCAATCCAAGTGTTTACAAATTGCTGAGAGCGTCGCTTCAAGTGGGCGATTTGATATTTTCGTGGAAGCTATCGCTGGCAAAGCAGCGGCAAAAATCGGCAATATTCAAGAGGCCCGCCAAATATTACATGCTGCTGAACAAAAAGCTCAGCAGCTACTTGAGCAGGGCCCAAGGCCCAGCAGAACTCTGGGCGACAGACGAAGGACGGTGGACGATTCGTCCCTCGTGACTCGTGACTCGTCCCTCGTGATTGGCGCCGAGCAGCTTGCCTGGTTTTATTGTTTCGCCGCCCGCGATGAGGCTAAGGCCCTTCACTGGGCCAATAAAGCCTTCTCCACCGACCCCAATTCACCTATGGCCGCTGCCCTTTTGGCCTATGCACTGGTAATAAATCAGCAGTTAGAGTGGGCCAAGCCGCTTATCGAAAACTACGAGCAAAATCAAATTGCAGACTTAGTACAGGCTCAGATCCAATTGACCAATGGACAAAGAGAGCTGGCTATCGAGACTCTTAAGTCCGCCATCGCTAAAGACCCCGGGTCGCTGGCAGCAGAACGGGCTAAAGAGATTTTGGCCTTGCAGGGTCAACAATATAGCCCGCCGGTTGATGCTAATGTTATCTTGAACGTGTTGAGAAATAGTTTTGGACAAGCTATCGTCCCGGAGTTTACCAGTCCGGATAAGATAATTTCGGTTCAGTTTAATCCACCAAAGGGCGGCAATGAGTTTTCCTACGGCAGTGAGTTCAGCGGTACTATTGTCATAACAAATAATTCCTCTGAGCCTCTGGTCATTAGTGATAATGGCTTATTTAAGGGTAATATCAGGATCGATGCCGATATTAGCGGCGACCTTGATAAAAAGATACCGAAGTTAATATCCCATAAGATTGTCCCTGCGCAAGCAGGCCTTATCGAGCCTGGTAGGAGTATTCTTACCTCGGTGTCACTTGTCACGGGTGAACTTAGGCGGATACTGTTTAGCTATCCCCAGGCCTCTTTAGATATAGAATTTACACTTTATTTCGATCGTGGCGATGACCAGCGTGAGATAACAAATAGACTAACTTATATAAAGCCGGCCCGGTTGGTCGTGAGGCGTCCGGGCGTCGACCTTACAAGTGCGTACCTACGAAATCGATTCAACTCTATCTCCACAGGTCAGACCGGCCAAAGAATCAGAATCGCTCGGCTCTTTGTCGGACTCTTGGCCGAGCAGCATGCGATGGCTGAGCACGGAGTGCTTTACAGGTACAAGTATGCCCCCTGGATGCCCGGTTTTCTAAAATCGGCACTGCTGCAAAGTAAAGGGTTACTGCTCAACCCCGCCGATAACCATTGGCCGGTTAAGGTCCATACTATGGCTGAGATGCTTTCCTTGCCGCTGGATCACCAGCTTATCAATGCGGTGGCAAAGAATTTGAACGACCCTAAGTGGCCGGTTCGTATGATGGCCGTTTATTTACTGGCTAAAGGAGCGGACGGTAGATTTAGCAAGGTTCTGGACTGGACAGCTAAGAACGATTCGAACCCGCTCGTCCGCAATATGGCGGTTGCCTTAAGTGCTGACTTCGGCCAGCTCAGCCGCTGACTAACTATCCCTGTTATTCACGCGAACGCAGCGACCCACATCTTTTTTCATAGGTATATGGTATTTTTCCGTAAATCTTAACTCCAATCTTGTATGACTTGCCATAGCAGAATTTTTTCAGTACAATGCCGGCACAAATTCTGGTAAGAAAGCAAAAAATAGAAACCTTTAACCGGCGTTCAAACATAAAGGATAAGTGCTCATGAACTTGAAAAAGAAAAACCAAATTTTTAAGGCGTGTGCCTACCTTTTAGTTTTTGCCTCTGTCTTGTCGGTAGCCAAAGCTCAGAATAGTTCATATCAGCAGCAGGCCAGGCAGATACTGGATGCTACAGGCATCAAGGGCGGTCTCATCGTCCACATCGGCTGCGGTGATGGCAAGTTGACGGCGGCCCTGCGCGCAAGTGACAGCTATACGGTTCATGGACTCGAAGCAGACCCGGATAAGGTTGCCCAGGCCAGAAGCTATATCCGGGCGCAAGGTATCTACGGGCCGGTCTCTGTGGAGCGGTATTCGGGCTCGGTACTTCCGTACACGGATAATCTAATTAACTTGATTGTCGTGCAGGATACAGGCAAGGTTTCCATGGACGAGGTAATGCGAGTCCTATCTCCCGGGGGAGTAGTCTATATTCAGCGCGACGGCAAGTGGAGAAAGACTGTCAAGGCTTGGCCCAACAATATTGACCAGTGGACTCATTTCCTGCATGACGCCAGCAACAATGCTGTTGCCAAAGATTCTGTTGTTGGGCCTCCCCAAAGCCTGCAATGGGTTGCGCCGCCGCTGTGGCTTAGAAGCCACGAAACACCATCTGGGATTCAGTCGTCCGTCTCGGCTGCCGGCCGAATGTTCTACATCTTCGACGAAGGTCTCATCGGCATCACCGATGAGCGTCTGCCCGACCGTTGGTCGCTTATCTGCCGAGACGCTTTCAACGGCAAACTGCTTTGGAAGCGGCCGCTCAAGTCTTGGGGCTGGCGAGAGTGGAACCGCGAGCAATACGAAGGCAAAGACTGGACGACGTTGCGCGGCAGGCGAACCGATGTGCCTGCTCAAAATCAGCGCCGAATCGTGGCCGATGGCGACCGGCTCTACACTACGCTCGCATACCGAGCCCCTATGTCGATTCTAAATGCAGCCACGGGCGAAATCATTACTACGGTCGAAGAAACACGGGATACACTTGAGATCCTGGAAAGTTCCGGCATCGTCGTCGCCTATACTCAACCAGGGGCTTTGGTTGCTGTCGACGGACGGACGGGAAAGGTACTCTGGCAGCAGCAGGTCGGCCAGATTCGACCTCTGGCGTTGGCGATTGACAGCGGTCGGATTATCTATCTGAGTGGAAAGAACCTGGTGGCACGCGCTTTAAAGGATGGCCGCGAGTTGTGGAGCGTTCGGCCAAAGTTCACCACACCAAGGACGCTGCTTACCGTCGATGATGTTGTGGTTATGCAAGGTGGAAAGTTCGTCGCCGCTTATGATGCGACTGACGGCACGTCTCTCTGGCAAAAAACTGTGCCGCCGATCAGCGGGGCCGAAGCCGACGACCTGTTCGTAATCCCCGATCAAGGCGGGGGTAGATTGGTCTGGCGCGGGATTCTCAGCGTGGACGATAATGGAAAGCCGGTACGCAAAAGCCCCAATGCGTTGGTCATCGGCTGGGACCTTCGTACAGGCGAGGAGAAAAAGCGGATTTTCGTCAGAAACCTACGAAGTCCGGAACATCACCATCGCTGCTATCGTAACAAGGCAACCGTTCGGTATCTAATCAGCTCCTACGAAGGCGCTGAGTTCCTCGATTTTCAGGCAGACAACCATTCCCAGAATAACTGGCTTCGCGGTGCATGCAAGTATGGAATGCTCCCGTGCAATGGTATGCTGTACGTCCCGCCTGACCAGTGTTTCTGTCAACCCGGCGCGAAGTTTCTGGGCTTTGCAGCAGTAAAGGCTGGGCCGGATGGCACCATTGAGGAGCTCGCCGATGAAGAGCGCCTTGAGAAAGGCCCCGCTTATGGAGCGGTCACTGGTACACCATCCGCCCCTGTCAGTGACAAGCAGGGGGACTGGCCGACCTATCGTCACGATGCAGCTCGTAGCGGAACTACTCGCACCCGCGTCCCTGCCCATGTGGCTATCAACTGGAAGGTTACTTTGGGCGGGAAGCTTTCCGCTCCAGTGGCAGCCGCCGGTAAGGTGTTTGTTGCCCAGTCGGATGCGCACAGCATATACGCGTTGGATATGACAAGTGGCAAAGTGCGGTGGCAGTTTACTGCGAACGGGCGTATCGACTCGCCTCCAACAATCTATCGAGGGATGGTGCTTTTTGGCTCGAAGGACGGTCGTGTGTACTGTTTGCGGGCATCGGATGGCCAACTCGTCTGGCGTTTCCTGGCGGCACCAACCGACCGGCGAATTGGCTATTTTGACCAAATTGAGTCAGCCTGGCCGGTCCACGGCAGTGTTCTTATACATAATGATACGGCGTATTTCACAGCCGGACGCTCAACATACCTGGACGGCGGCATCCGCGTCTACGGGCTCGAACCGGCTACAGGCAGGATTCTCCACAAGACTACGCTGGCTGGACCGAACCCGTTCGCCGAAGGCGAGCGTGATGTCGCCTTCTTTATCCTTGGTGCCAATTCGGATGTGCTGGTCAGCGAGGACGGCTTTCTTTACATGCGTCAGAAGAAGCTGACGCCTGAATTAAAGGAGATTAAAGTGCCGGTCCTCTCCAGCAAAGGTGCCCAAGATGT
>JBHIDV010000040.1:0-11990 GCA_046760285.1 Sedimentisphaerales bacterium | reverse complement strand
GCGGTGCTGTACAGCCAGTACGCCACGCCAAGTAAAAGCACCGTACCAAGCCAGCCGCCAAAGGGCATAGTTTTGCCGAAGAAGTGCTTGATAATCGGAAGGTCAATTTCGTATTGCTTGAGGATGACGATGGGAACCGCCAGGCCGATGCCCATCAGCGCCTCGCCGGTGATCAAACCAGAGGCAAACAAAAGGCCTTGCCGTGCCTCTGGCTTGGGCCCGAGCGACGAGCTACGAGCGACGAGCCACGAGATGATTCCGCCTGCAAAGATCGGTACAGACAATTCCAACGGCAGATAGAAGCCAATCGCCACGGCAAGTACAGGCGTACGGAACGAGCTTTTCCTGGCCTCCAGAACAATATCCAGGACGATGATCGCTGCAGCGACACCCATCCCGATAAAGGCAAAGCTCCAGGGCATCTCGCCCTTGAAAACACCGCGTGAGACCGAGGCCATCAGGTTCGCCTGAACGGCTGACAGGCTATCAGGCCCGGCGCCCGCCTGGCCTTTGAAGCCATAGGCCTCGTGCAGGAGCATAAGCACCGGGGCGATAACGAACGCAGCTGACAGTGTGCCGACCATCTGCATGACCTGCTGCTTGTAGGGCGTTGCTTTGACAATGTAACCAGCCTTCAAATCCTGCATGTTATCACCCGCAATCGCCGCAGCACAGCAGACAACCGAGCCGATGATAATCGCCGCAGCCGGGCCATTTTCGGCATCTCGGCCCATCAGCACAAGCAGCAATAGAGACGAAACAACAATGGTAGCGATAGTGATGCCGGAGATAGGGTTATTAGACGAGCCGACCAGGCCTGCCATGTAGCCGGCCACCGCAGAGAATAGAAAACCCGCCACGAGCATCACAACCGCCATGGGTAGTGACACCGAGACCTCATCAACAAAGCTCTGATAAACAAGAAACAGCGGGACAATCGAAGCGATGAGCAGCACGAGAATCCATTTCATCGGCATATCTTTTTCGGTTCTCTCAACAGTCGTCTGCCCTGCACTAATTGCGCGGTAGGCTTTCAGGCCGCTCTTGATACCACTAACAAGCGAGCTACGCATCTTGAAGATAGTCCACAGGCCACCAACCAGCATTGCCCCAACGCCAATATATCGCGTCTGGGCAGACCAGATACCATAGGCTCTCTCGACTGCTCCAATATCTCCTGTACTGTCGGATATAGCTGCACAGATTGGAATAGCGATGTACCAGTTGGCAGCGCCGCCGAGGAAAACCAGCACGGCGATATTGAGCCCGACGATGTAACCTACTGAAAGTAAAGCTGGACTTAGGTTCGAGCCGCCGTAAAGAATTGTCCTGCCGGCGCCCTTGGCGCCTTCGAGTACCTCGGGCCACAGGCCGACGCCTTTTGCCGTCAACTTAAACAGGCCTGCAACCAAAGCAGCTTTTGCGATGAGCCAGACGCCCTTGCCGCCGGCCTGGCCGGTCTCAAGAACCTCAGCAGTGGCAATACCTTCGGGAAACTTCAGCTTGCCTTCCACGATAAGCGACCGTCGAAGTGGGATAGTAAACAGAACACCCAGCAGGCCACCAAACGCAGCGATTATTGTAATCCACCAGAAATTCGTCCCGCCAAAGCTGTCCCAATGGTCGAGGATAACCAAAGCCGGCAGCGTGAAGATTACACCCGCTGCCAGAGATTCGCCTGCCGATGCTGCTGTTTGTACGATGTTGTTCTCTAAGATGTTGCTGCGCCGGAATAACCTCAGTACCCCCATCGAGACTACTGCAGCCGGTATCGATGCCGACACTGTCATGCCTGCAAACAAGCCCAGGTAGGCGTTCGCCGCCGCCAGTATAACCGAAAGTACCACGCCCAGGATAAATGCCTTAAGCGTAATTTCTGGTAATGATTTTTCCTTCAAATCCATTGTTCTCCTTTGAAATCGTGGACACGGCCATCCCCAAGCTTTGGACTCCGCTTCGCGGTAGTCCGGCGCTTGAGGCTGCCACACATTCTTTATCGATTTCATTGAGTGGCAACCTCAAAGCCGTAGGCTTTGGGGATAGCTTTTTCCGGCTAAACACATACAAATTACGGGGCGCATGTCATTGCGAGCGAAGCGAAGCAATCTCTTTTGCCCTGGCTTTTGAGATTGCCACGGCCTGCGGAGCAGGCCTCGCAATGACAATTTATTTGACAAACTGGGCTACAAAATATTTGGGCGTCAAGGGCTCGCCCGTTGCTCGTTCAATCATTCCGTTCCAACGATAAACTGCCCCTGTTTTAAAGATTTTTTGGGCAAGAAAGTCCCCGACTTTTTTCTGGTCTACATAGCTAACGTCCTTGTCCGATTCGAGCTTTAGAATATGGTGGACAAAATAGTGATGCAGTTGAGAAGCCAACAGTTCGCCGAGCACGTAATTGTGGTAGTAACAGGGTGCGATGGTAAAATGAATCTTGGCAGCCCAATCCGGCTCGTCCCGGCCTGAAGGCCTATTGACAAATTGGAACTTGCCGACCATGTCCCACCATAGAGAATTCAGGTCTTGATCGGGATTTGCATAAAGCTGCTTTTCGAAATCATACATCACCATAGCCCAGCGAGCGAAGATTATTTGTTTAAGCTGCGCATACTTGCCGCTTACTTTTTCGATTTCAGCCCGCTGCGATTCTGTTAGCCCGAGCATCTGCTGCATCCAGGCAGGATTTCGGCTCAGACGACCAAAGAACATAGCGATGGCTTCAGTGGTAAAGATGTGCGCCGGTTCTCTAAGTAAGTACGGCACTTTTGGGTCATGGTATTTGTCGTAAACTGCGTGACCCAATTCATGCAGTATCGTTTCCATCCAGGCCTCATTGTTTTTTAGATTGCACAAGATACGGACATCACCCTCACGGTCAATATCGGTGCAAAAAGCATGAGGATTTTTGCCCTCGCGCTCGTATAAGTCACTGTTGACAAGTATCGATTCTACCGGCAGAGCAATACCGGCAAAAAACCTTGTGGACAATTCTTTGACGTCCTTATCTTCATAATATGCATCTAAATCAAGCTGATAAACCATGGGTGTTTCCTGAAAGAACGGGTCGTGATAATGCCACGGCATAAGCTCTTCGACAGCCACATCGTACGCCCGCGCTAAGATGCGGTCCAAATCAGCCTTTAGTTTAGCAAAGGGCTCATTGGTCAATTTGTAGAGTTCATCGAAAATCCGGTCCAGCTCTTTCACATCTTGCTCCGCAGTGGTTAGAGAAAAGGTATGAAAATTGTCAAAGCCTAACTTCCGTGCCGCCTGGTTTCGCAGCTTGACCAATCGAATCAAATCATCTGCAACCACCGCTCCAACTTGCTTGCTGGCCAGCCAGGCTTGTTTTCTTCTCTCGGAGTTCGTTTCTGTCTTTAAGATTTCCTTAATTTCGTTATCTGTGACCTTTTTGCCTTCAAAGTGGGCGCGAAAAGTGCTGAACTTCTCTTCAATTTCTGTGCCCAGCTCGACGATTTCCTTTAGAAGCTGCGGCTCAATCTGGTTGGCAAGATACTTGTTGTACAATACGTCTAATTGTCGTGCCAGCAGAGCATCTTTTATTTGGCCTGAATCTTTAATATCTTTGATAAAAGCAAACTCATCTGGGTTGCTGTATACCTGGCGGACCTTAAATGTCAACTTACTGGCCTTATCATAATCTTCGGATTTGCCACTAAGCGCTGCCTTCCACCCAGCCAGATTCGCTTGCCTCTCCAAAGGCTTAATTTTTTCCACATGTGCGGTAATGAACTCTTGCAACTGCCTTTCTTTTACACTGGGCGAGAGGACCCCCGCACAGCCAAGAAGAACCACGCTTATTGTCAACATCACCATCAAGGTTGATAAAGTTTTCATAACTTGACGCTCCTTTCAAATATAATTAGGCTGGCGTCATTTTACACTGCTGGATTGAATGTTCAAGCAGCTAAATTGCCGATTTTATTTTCAATAATTGATTTTTTTCTCTTCCGCATTTGGCCATTTCTTCTTTGATGTCGCTCGATAATACGTGTACTATATAAATTATGGCTAAAAGTGAATATCGAACAGCACCGCTGCCATCAAAAAAAATGCCGGCGGGGATACCCTATATCCTCACCAATGAAGCTGCGGAGCGGTTTAGTTTCTACGGAAACCGATGCATCCTGGTCTTTTTCATGACCCACCTTCTCAGAAGTGCCAGTGGCCAGCTTGACCCGATGACGCCGGAGCAAAGCAAATTTTGGTTCCACCTTTTTGTCTCCGCAGTTTACTTTACCCCGCTCATGGGCGCCTTGATTTCCGATATCTGGCTGGCTAAATACAGAACCATTATTCTCTTCTCGATTATTTACTGTTTTGGTTTTTTTGCTATTACCATTGACCACACACGATTAGGTCTTGCAGCGGCCTTGGTCCTTATCGCCATCGGCTCGGGCGTGATAAAACCCTGTGTCTCGGCTAACGTCGGTGACCAATTTGGAAAAAGCAATGAGCATCTTTTAACAAAATTTTACCATTGGTTTTATTTTGCCATAAACTTGGGTGCGTTCATCTCGAATATTCTTGTACCTGAGCTGCTCGACCGTTATGGCCCGACTGTCGCGTTTGGCTGTCCTGCCGCCTTTATGGTATTGGCCACGGTGGCGTATTGGATGGGACGTAAGAAATTTGTTCACGTGCCTCGCGGCGGAACCGGATTTGTGAAGGAATGCTTCAGTGGCGAAGGACTCAGAGCCATAGGCAAATTGTGTATTATCTATTTGTTTGTGGCGCCTTTTTGGGCACTGTTCGATCAGATTGATTCAGCCTGGATGCTCCAAGCTGAGAAGATGAACCGTCATTTGCTATTCTTCGAGTTAAAACCCACACAGATTGTATCTGCTAATCCATTGATGATTATGCTGCTGATGCCGATATTCCTGTACGTTGTCTATCCGGCAATAAATAAGGTCTTTCCTCTTACGGCACTTCGCAAAATCGGTATGGGGCTTTTTGTAGCGGCCCTGTCTTTTGTAGTTCCCGCCTTGATCGAGACGCGCATAACTGCTGGCGCAACACCCAGTATCTTGTGGTTAATTCTGGCCTATTTGATTCTGACCTCTGCTGAAGTGATGGTCTCGATTACCTGCCTGGAATTTTCCTACACGCAGGCCCCAAAAAAGATGAAGTCCTTCATTATGGCCGTATTCTTTTTATCTATCACCCTGGGAAATGTTTTTACTGCCACCGTGAATAAGTTCATCCAGAACGAGGACGGCACCAGCAAGCTGCCCGGCGCCAGTTACTTCTGGTTCTTTGTCGGCGTGATGCTGGTAACAGCGGTGTTTTTCATTCCTGTCGCCAGAAAATACCCTGTGAAGGACTACCTTCAGGACGAAGCTTCGGCGGAATCTTCAGCTTAACCATATCGGGACCCGTTTAACCATCATCGGAACGACGACACTACTGCACCTAAAGCGGTTTTAGCAACAGCTCGCGCACAACAATCTTCATTGGCCCAAATTGCTTTCCCGGATGGACCTGAAAACCAATCTTGCCGGAATCGGTAGTGTCATCGTGTATATCAGCAACCTGATGGCCGTTAATCCATATCTGGATGTGGTCGCCTTGGGCACGAACCTTTATCGTATTCCAGCCTTCGCGGTCCACCAGTGTCTTATCCTCATTCATAGCCAGAAACATCTTGCCCGGACAGTAAAGTGTGCCTGAATAACACTCGGGGTCTTTGTATTCGAGAATGTCGGCCTGGTAAGCCTTTTGGGGCGACTGGTAGCGGAACCACAAGCCGCTGTTACAGGGCCACTCGACCCGATAGGTGACGGTGACCAGAAAATCCCTATACGTGTCTTCCGTAAACAAATCGCCTGGAGCATTATTCTGGCCCTGCGTTCCAATAAGCAGACCATCCCTGACGACCCATTCGGCATCTCCGCTCTTTTCCCAGCCGGTCAAGTCCTTGCCATTGAAGAGCTTCACAAAACCGCTCTCGTCCTGCTCGGCAACCAAAAACTCACAGACTTTCCCACAACTGGTCAGCAGCACCAATACTCCGATACATATAATAGCCAATAATCCGCGTGACATAATTTTCTCCTTATCGTTTTTAGAAAATGGTCTCTGTGAAGAAAGCATCTATTGGTTAATCCTGCCAGATATCAGCCGTTCGTGCTTGAACATCCGGCATTTCTGGCAGCGGCTCACTGGGTATTGGCTCGTACCAGAAGGTGGCTGCCGACCAGTCATCTTGCGTCTCAACCAACCCCTTCTTCCAGGCAATCTGCTGAATAGTGATGCGACATTCCTTCCGCCACCAAATTGGGTCGGGCAGATGCCAGCGATACATCGACACAAAATTATTCTCATTCAGGCTGCAGCCATTATAGAAATAAGGCGTCTGCTGCATCCCGTAGGACAGGCATACATAATCCTCGCTTCCTGTGCCACAGATGGTAGGAAAGTCCGTGTCACCGTCCATGTAAATCTTGATTTCACCTTCGCCCCACCACTGTCCAGGGTGCAGATTGCGCACGCCGATAAGTGCGCCGATGTATCGGCCTTTGTTTTTTCGCTGCGGCAGCAGCACAAAGTCCTTCTTCATCGTGGTAGGATTCTCCCTGCGGAACAGCACGTGCAGCCGACCAACATCAGCAGGATGCTTATCGGCGATGGTATAGTCAATCTGGTAATATAATGGCACATTCTTCTTACCCTCGTTGGTAAGCGTAATCTTTGCCCGCTTGGTAAACGGCATAGGCAGCCAGATATTCATCCCCGCATTTTGGCCCAGCGAATGTACAGCCGAGTAGTACGGCATCACCTTTCCATGGGCAAAGCCCATAAAGTCGCCGATGGGACATTCAATGCTCGGATGTTTTTGCTCGTCCCACCACGCACGGATTACTAAGCTCCGCAGATTGGTCGGATTTCTCCTGGTGGTCATCCAGATATGTCGGATGGTGCCGGGACCAGCGATGTCACAAAGCTGAACTTCCTGGCCGACTTTTAATGTAATCGCGGGTGAACCTTTTCTCCCGACACCGAGTCGGCTGGCTGCTTTGCCGCCTTCCCCCGGAGCGCCGGTGGGATTCTCAAACGAAATCGAGCGCGAAACCAACCCTGTATCAAGCAGGTATGGCTCAGCCATAATGTCCACCGTCTGCTGGCATGATACGGAACCTAACATCAAGATAGAAAGAACAAGATATAGCATTTTCCCTAATATAATTCGTTTAACCATGGCTTTTTCTCCATTACAAAATAGTTATCTTTGGTTCCCGCAAGGCGGGGCCCCTGTAACCTGTACTATATTCGATATTATGAGAAGCTTACTCGAATCCTGCATACGCCTCAAGACAAAAATAGCTAATTTCCTCGGAAGGCAGGCTCGCAGTTAATGGCTATTGACAATATTTACAAGTTAATCCAAAATAGACCTGTCCTGAGCCCAGGTACCAGGTAATAGAATCAAATAATATGGCAAAAAATAGCACATTAGAAAAATGAAGCGACCCAAGATAAATATGAGTATTCTTTTGTCCCTTATACTGAGTCTGTTTGTGGTCAAGGAGGCTATTTGTAAGCCACGAGCGCAGAATAGGTTTAGGCAGGGTTCCCGTAAAGCGGGGTCTCAGAGAAAGGTCCCCTTACCGCAAGCGGAGTTGAACCTGCAAGAGATCCCCTTTAAGATTGTGTACGAAACCTACCGCAAAACCGGCGGCAAGGAAAACTGGGAACTGTACTTGATAAATGCCGATGGTTCCAGTCCGGTTAATCTCACCAATAGCCCTGATGTGGATGAGATGTATCCCCACGTTTCGCCCGATGGTACGAAAATTTGTTTTGTGGCCGATGAAAAAACAAAAAGAAGAAAGGTCCGAAGTGTCTACTATATGAATATTGATGGCTCGCAGCGTCTTAAAGTTGCACGAAACGCCCGGCAGCCTTGCTGGAGTTTTGACAGCAAAAGCATCGCTTATCTAAAAGCAGAATTCGAGCGCTACAGTACCAGAGAGTATGCAACCGGTGAGCTTCTCATTTACGATTTAGAGACCCGCTTGCACAGACCACATCCAAACAAAAATTTACATCATATTTATGCTATTTGCTGGTCACCCTACGGCAGGTGGTTTGTCGCTGCTGTACATGGCGGGATGGGTTACAGTGATACTATTATAGCTTTCGAGTATAATGGAACAAGGGTCTTCGATTTAGGACGGTGGGGGGTTAAGGGCTGTAGGCCCGACTTTAACTTTGACGGCAGAAAGATGGTGTGGGGAGAGACTGATTGGAATCTGTGCGTCGGCGATATCGACCTAACATCTGCCGAGCCCAGGGTCACCAATATTCGTGAAATTGTTAGATGCCCACGTAAGGATAAAGTTTATCACGTCGATTTCTCGCCGGATGGCAAATACATCGCTTTTAGTTATGGCCCTTTTAGAGGTGGACAGCAGGTAGGTGGTAAGGCGAAAGGCTGGAATATCTGCGTGGGTAATCTGGCAGGAGAATGGGTCCAGATCACTACCGATGGGAACCATAACAAGGAACCCGATTGGGTGCCCATTGCGTCCATTGGCCGCTGAGCAAAGGAGACAATATGACAATTAGACAGTATGCTGTTTTAATTCTCGCGCTGGGTTTGTTTTTGGTGAGTGAGGCCGTTTGCGCCACAAGGCCGCCAGATAATCCAAATCTGCAGCAGGTACCTTCACCAAAATCTGAACTCAACCTCAAAGAGATCCCCTTTAAGATCGTGTACGAAACCTACCGCGTAACTTTCGGAAAGGAAAACTGGGAATTGTATCTGATAAACGCCGATGGTTCTGGTCCCGTTAATCTCACCCAGACTCCCGATATAGATGAGATGTACCCTCATGCGTCTCCAGATGGGAGCAGGATCTGTTTTGTAGCCGATGAACTGGTGGGTAAGAAGAAGGTTCGAAATGTTTATTATATGAATATTGACGGGACCGGACGTGTCAAAGTTGCTGAAAATGCTCGCCAGCCATGCTGGAGCCCCGATGGCAAAACTATTGCCTATCTAAAAGGAGAATTCGAACGTTATACCATCAAGGATTATGCCACGAAGGGCCTTTTCTTTTACGACATAGAGACGGGCAAACACAGAGAACACCCAAACCGAAGTTTACATCACCTTTATAATATTTGCTGGTCACCAGACGGCAATTGGTTTGTTGCTACCGTGCACGGAGGAATGGGTTTCAAACATGCCAATCTGGCCTTTGAAGCCCACGGAACGAGAGTTTTTGATCTGACAAAGTATGGGGTCACAGGTTGCAGGCCTGATTGTAGTGGCGATGGCAAGAGGTTAACGTGGGGGCTGACCGATTGGGATTTATGCTTAGCCAATATCGACCTGACATCGTCTGCACCGCGAGTAACTGATGTTGTTCGTATTATCAAGTGTAAAAAAGAGTATGAGGTGTATCACACCGATTTCTCACCTGATGGCAAGTACATCACCTTCAGTTACGGCCCTAAGGCGACTGAAATGGTAGCAGGTTATGCGCCCGGCTGGAATATTTGCGTCAGTGATATGTCGGGCAAATGGGTCCAGATCACCACAGATGGGAACCACAACAAGGAGCCCGACTGGGTGCCGGTCCGGGTTTTCTCTGGTGGACAAAAGTAAACCTTAAGCAAAAGGAATCCAACGTATGACTTCAGCTTGGCCAGAAGTCAGAAAACAGAAGTCAGAAGTCAGAAGACAGAATATACCCGGATTGCCGATTACAAATCGAAAATCGAAAATCGAAAATCGAAATTTTCCGGATCTGTCCTCTGTTTTCTGTCCTCTGTTTTCTATCCTCTGTTTTCTGTCCTCTGTCCTCTGTCCTCTG
The DNA here is from genome assembly GCA_046760285.1 of Sedimentisphaerales bacterium. Classification (GTDB taxonomy): domain Bacteria; phylum Planctomycetota; class Phycisphaerae; order Sedimentisphaerales; family Anaerobacaceae; genus JBHIDV01. The sequence continues at coordinate 2,145 of JBHIDV010000040.1, read as the reverse complement.
GTCTTTACCGGCTGCCGCCGAACCGGGGACACCGCAGGTAAACCAGAGGTCAGAAAAACGAAGACCGGCATAGAAATGGTGGCAATACCTTCAGGCTGGTTTGAGATGGGAAATGATAAAGGAGCAGCGGACGAGAAGCCCGCGCATAAGGTATGGATTAGTGCTTTTTGGATGGATAGATATGAAGTAGTGCAGGAGCAGTTCAGGATATATGAGCTTGCCAATCCATCTCATTTCAAGAATCCTAAGAATCCTTTGGAGCAGATAAACTGGACCGATGCAGCTCTTTACTGCAACGAACGCTCACGAGCAGAGGGTCTTGAGCCTTGTTACGATGAAGAAACCTGGCAATGTAACTTTAGTGCAAACGGATATAGACTTCCCACAGAGGCGGAATGGGAATACGCCTGTCGTGCCGGCACGAGCACAAAATATAGTTTTGGAAATGATGTGCGGAAACTAAAAGCCTATGCGTGGTTTGCCGAGAACTCGTCTAAAAAGACGCATCCTGTGGGGCAGAGGAAACCCAATCCATGGGGACTTTATGATATGCATGGAAATGTTGCAGAGTGGTGTAACGATTTTTATTCAGAAAATTTTTATAAAGAAAGTCCAGAGAAAGACCCGAAGGGTCCAGCTAAGGGAACCGAAAGGGTCATACGAGGCGGAGCGTGGAACTCCAGCGCCGATAGCTGCCGGTCAGCTTATCGGGCAAGTGACCCCTCCATTAACGATACTTGTCTGGCCAGTGACGCTATAGGTTTTCGCTGCGTCAGAAATGCGCCTGGCAACATCTCGACCCAGCCGAACCCCACCAAGAAGGACCGGGCCCAGCAATTATCAAAAACGGGATTTGTTTATGATGATATATATCTGGAGCACAAGACAACTCCTGGCCATCCAGAAACACCGCAGCGGTTGGTTGCCATAGTTGAGAGGTTGAAGGCGAAGGGATTGTATTCTGAATTATTCGCGCTGCCGCCGAAGCCGGCTGCGGTGAAGTGGCTGACCATGCTTCACAGCCCTGAGTATATAGAGCGAGCCAGAGCAAGCTGCCAGAACGAAACAAGATACCTGGACTCAATGGACACGCCGATATCACCGAGCTCTTATGAAGTAGCGCTGATGGCAGCGGGAGGAGTGCTCACTGCCATCGATGCGGTCATGGATAACAAAGTCACAAATGCCTTTTGCGCCATTCGTCCTCCGGGCCACCATGCGGTAAAGGACCAAGCGATGGGGTTTTGTATCTTTAATAATGTTGCTATTGGTGCCCGGTACATTCAAAACAAATATAAGCTGTCAAAGATACTTATCGTGGATTGGGATGTGCACCATGGCAACGCAACTTCCGCGATGTTCTATGACGACCCTAATGTGCTATATTTTAGCGTCCACCAGTATCCGTTCTACCCCGGCACCGGAAGCGAAGCAGAGAAAGGAAGTGGGGAAGGCTTGAATTACAATATCAACGTGCCGTTGCCAGCTGGTTCTGGGGATAGTGTTTATCTTAGAGTTTTTGAAGAGAAACTTTGGCCCGCGGCCCTTGCCTTTTCTCCAGAATTTGTGCTTATCTCTGCAGGATTTGATGCCTGTGAAAATGATTTGCTCGGCGGTATGAGGCTCACGCCGCAGGGATTTGCAGAGCTGACGAAAGTGGTCAAGACGATAGCTGAAAAATGCTGCGAAGGTCGGCTGGTCTCTGTCCTCGAAGGAGGATATGGGCTGGATAGCTTGGCTGCTTCTGTAGAGGCACACATCCGCGTTTTGATGAGAAAAAACCACAGATTAAAACAGATTGACACAGATTAAATAAAAGCAAAAAAACAAAAATATAAATCAGTGAAATCTGTGAAATCAGTGGCTAAAAGCAAGAGGTAGAAGGACGCAAAATGTACTTTCATACCTGGCCGTTCGTATTATTTTTTTTGATTGTATTTCCTATCTACCTCGTTTTGAAACAAACAAGGTTTAGACTGCTTTGGCTCTTGGCTGCTTCCTATTTTTTCTACGCATGCTTCCATCCCCTATATCCAATTTTGATTGCATATGCGAGTCTGGTTGATTACACCGTCGTTGTAAGAATGGCCAAAAGCAGGCGCAGGAGGATGTGGCTTTGTATGAGCATTGTAAACAATCTGGGAC
>JBHIDV010000039.1:0-12168 GCA_046760285.1 Sedimentisphaerales bacterium | reverse complement strand
AGCAGCTAAGGCTTGACAGTCTTGTTCGAGCAGCTATAATTATCAAAAGATTTGGGGTATTAGTAGTACTGGATGGATATATGGCACAAGTAACACTGCCTGATGGCAGCATACTAAGGGTCACTGACGATATAACGGCAAAACAATTGGCAGAACAAATAGGGACGGCACTGGCAAAGGTAGCCGTGGCGGCTAAAGTAAATGGGCAATTGGTAGATTTAACAACTGCGATTACAGAGGCCGCAAACGTCCAAATTGTTACTCTCCACGATAACGAAGGCCTTGAGGTAATGCGGCATAGCTGTGCGCACATAATGGCTGAGGCTATATGCAGCATCTGGCCTACCACAAAACTCGTCTATGGCCCTACCGTTGAGGACGGATTTTACTATGATATCGACCTTGACGAACCGATTCGGCCGGACGATTTCGCCCGTATAGAGCAAAAGATGCGCGAAATCATAGAGGCTGACAGGCCCTTTATTCGCAAGGAAATGACAAGAGCCGAAGCTCTGGCAAAATTAGCTGGTGATAAGTATAAAATCGACAATATAAACCGCACCGATAGTGACGTTATTAGTTTTTATTCCCATGGAGATGGCTTCGAGGATTTGTGTCGTGGCCCGCATGTGCCCAGCACCGGCAAAATCGGAAGCTTTAAGATTATGTCTGTAGCCGGCGCCTATTGGCACGGCGACCCCACGCAGAAAATGCTTCAGCGGGTCTATGGCACCGCCTGGCCAACCCAAAAAGAGCTTGATGATTATCTGCAGAGATTAGAAGAGGCAAAAAGGCGGGACCATCGTGTATTAGGGAAACAACTGGATTTATTTAGTTTCAACGAGGCTGGCCCCGGCTTTGCATTTATTCATTCCAAGGGAATGATTATCTGGAACGAAATAGTGGACTTTTGGCGCAGTGTTCACGACAGATATGGTTATCAGGAAATCAAGACTCCTCTGATTCTCAACGAACAGCTCTGGCACAAGAGCGGCCATTGGGACAATTACAAAGAGAATATGTATTTTACCAGTTTTGACGGCGTTGATTACGCCATCAAGCCGATGAATTGTCCAGGCCTTTGCCTGGTTTATAAGACGCGTCAGCATTCGTATCGCGAATTTCCAATGCGAATCGCCGAACTCGGTCTGGTACACCGACACGAAGCCAGCGGCGTGATGCACGGACTTTTCAGGGTCAGACAATTCACCCAGGATGACGCCCATATTTTCTGCACTCCTAAGCAGATAGAGTCCGAAGTAATAGGGGTTATTGACTTGACTTTTGAGATATATCGGACTTTTGGATTTGAAGATTTTCATATTGAGCTATCCACCAAACCCCAAAAACACATAGGTTCGGATGAGGTCTGGGATATCTCTACCAGTGCCCTTAAAAACGCCCTGGAGCACAAGGAAATTGCTTACAAAATCAACGAGGGTGATGGTGCATTTTATGGGCCTAAGATAGATTTCCACATCAAAGACTGCTTGAAAAGGTCCTGGCAGCTCGGCACAATTCAATTGGATTTTTCCATGCCGCAGCGTTTTGGCCTGGTTTACACTGACGAGGATAACACCGAAAAAACCCCGGTTATGATCCACAGAGCGGTTTTGGGCTCGTTCGAGCGATTTATCGGCATTCTTATCGAACACTATGGCGGCAATCTGCCTCTATGGCTTTCACCGGAGCAGGTAAGAATCCTGCCCATAAGCGAAAAAACCAATGATTACGCGAAAATTGTTCAAGATAAGCTTAAAGAAGCTCAATTGCGCTGTAGTTGCGACCTATCGGACGAAAAAGTAACCGCTAAAATTGCCAAGGCCCACAGCGAAAAACTGCCCCTTATGTTAATAGTCGGCCCAAAGGAGGCTCAGTCTAATACCGTCAATGTGAGAATACGGGGCGCAGGCCAGACCAAGACAATGGCCATTGACGAGTTTTTAACAATAGCAAAGAGCAAAATTGCCGATAAGAAAACAGATTTAACATTTTAAATTCAAAAATTAAAAATAAAAAATCAAAATTGTGGAATCGCCGCAAAGCGGCGATGATTTCCTTAATTTTACATTTTGCATTTTGATTTTTGATTTTATTAAGAAAGGTAAGGTGGTGCACGATCGGTAAACAAGGTTTAAGGATAAATGGAGGTATAAAGGCTGAGACGGTTCGGCTAATCGACGAATCAAACAATCAAGTGGGGATCGTAGGGATAAAAGATGCGATGGGCAGAGCCCGTGAGGCTGGCTTGGACTTAGTGGAAGTTGCCCCTACCAGTGACCCGCCGGTCTGCCGAATAATGGATTATGGTAAATGGCTGTATCAGCAAAAACGCAGGATTCGCGAGGCTCATAAAAAAACCCAACGCCATGTCACCACGTTGAAGGAAATCCGGCTCAGGCCTGAAACAGACAAACATGATCTTGATATTAAGCTCAATCACGCCCGCGAGTTTCTTCAAAAAGGCCACAAAGTACAATTCACCTTGTTCTTCCGCGGACGCCAAATGCTGCACACAGAGCAGGGATATGCGATTCTCGATCAGATTACTGAATCGTTGCAGGATTTGGCGAAAGTCGAACGACCCACCAGAATGGCTGGAAGGCGGATGACTTTACTGCTTGTTCCCAAATAAACTTAGGAATCTCACTTTGGGACTGCGGTACGATTCAGAATCGCGCCACATAGCAGCGCGTGGCCATGGACCGGTTTTAGCTCGACCTCAAGATATCCCTGTTCAATTCTTAGATTGTAAATTAGACGTACGGCTTTCCTACCAGCCTTTGTGCGTTCAAAGAGGTCAATTCTATCAGCGACGATATCACCTCTTGCCGAGCCTCTCAAAGAAAGTTCAAACACATATTGGCCAATGCCGTTGGCAACGTTAGCTGGTAGTAGTAAGTGGACTTGATATGTCCCAGGCGTCAAGTTGCCTCCAGTTATGTTTTTGAGCTTCAAATGGATTGGCTCTTCGCTCTTAATATACGTCTTGCAGATTTCTTCTTCACTGCTTGTCGATACTTTCGGCGTTATTGTAACCGGACCATACGCCGGAACCTGTGTTTCTGCCTCTCCTAATCCAATCCAGAGATGTCCTTCGCGGTCGATATAAAATGTTCGCCTTCCAGCTCCCTGGGCCAACGGGTCATGCTGGGTCGGCTGAAAATTCAGACGCACGGGGCTCAACCCCACCGCTTGTCTTTGAGCCTCAAAATAGGGCAGCCATCGTAGATTCAGCGATATAATCAGCGCTCTTTCGCCTTGTGAAACAGCGTACTGTTTGGATGCCTGAGCGTACAGCTCAATAGTGGATTCGGCACTACACATCTTTACTGCCTTTCGTGCGCCGGTAAGGTCTCCGCTTTTTAGTAATGCGATGGATTTCTGCAACATAGTTTCGTTTCGATAAAACTCGATAAAGAAATGTTCCAGGAGCTTATAATACTCCAGATGCTCTCGGGCAAGCGGCTTAAGTGAGGATGTATCTACCGACTGGAGAAGCTCCAGACGTTTACGGCACATGGCTATTGTTTTTTGTGGGTTGGACAGCGGTCGGTCGATGAACCGATCCGTGGTTTCGCGGCCGAATTGCGGTCCCATGGTAACCCACTCCATCAGATATTTGACCATCAAGTCACGGAATTCGGTTCCGAAGGTTCGAGCAGCCATCTGTCGGCAGGTTTCTCTGAGCCGTTGATCTTCCGTATTGCTCCATATTTGTTGTGAGAGACTTTTGAAATACAGGTCCAACGGACGGGTGGTCCAGTGGATTATTCCGAAGCCGGCTGCCCCACATTCTCTTAACCGGCTGGCAAAGTTCTTAAACGGTGTGTATGGCCGACCTATGTATGTACGGTCGTCATGATGGGCCCAGACGATAGGGATAACCGCCCTGCCGGAGCTGACCGCCCCAATCTGCTGCTGGACTGCAGCCGTGTCGAATTTGATTTGCGTGTCCAGAGGCAGGAAAGCCACATGGCGGGGCATAAATGCATCAGCGGCTGCCAGGTGGCTGAATCCCCAGGTGCCGATCCCAAGTTTGACGTCTTTGCGTCCCATCTCATTCAGCGCTTTGCGGAGCGCCTGGACAATTTTGGCGATAGCGAACATGCTGGGACTATCACCAAGTCTCGCTACCTCGGGGCACCTTAGCAACTTCGCCTGGTATTCGGCCTGCCAGGCTGGTGGGAAATCCTTCGCGGTCAACCGGCGCCAAGGTGTCCTGCCGCTACGGAACCAAACGACCAGCCTGTCAATTTGGGGATAGTCCCTAAGCAGCGATTCTACCAGCGATTTATAATAGGCCAAACCCTCTGGCGTATCAGGGTTGACCAGCGGATGCCCGGATGATTGGAGCCGGGCACTTGTTGGCAAGGTCATTATTATGTTGGGTGGATTTGCCGATACCGTATCGACATCTAGCGCGAAAGTTACGTCAAGACCTCTGCTTTTGGCATAAGTGAAGACCTGCTTCATTAACTGCTTTGCGGCTGCAACCCGCTGACCGTCCGGCACCTTTGCAGCCTCTGAGCCGAAAACCGCCTCGCTAAATATTCCCTTGGCTCCATAGAGCCGCCGCACATCGTTGACGTGCTGGGTTCCCCAGTCCCGGCCCTTGATGGTTGTGCTCAGGTAGCCGACCGGCTTAGTTTGGCCATTGTGGGTGAAGGAAACCATGGGGTTGTTTCCATAGGCGTGTACCATAATACTGGTAAATCGCATCTTAGCTGCCTGGCGAATCCAGTGTTTCCATTCTGGCAGATTCCACGTCGAGCAACTACTTAAGAAGTTATGCCAGTTGAAGACGATCCGTTCGCCAACCAGTGGCACATCGGTTAGTTTCCACTGGGCAAAGGTAAACTTCTTGTCATCAAAGGTGGGAACCGCGTCGTAGGAAAGGTAAAACCCGCAGCCGAGTTCTTCCAGCAGCGCATAAACAGCATATAAAGTAGCCCGTGGATTGGCCCCTACAATGATACCAATATCGCAGCCATTGCGCTTAAGAGTCTTTACCGTAAAGCTGCCTGATTTGCCCAGTTCGTTTTCGTTTATAAGGCTACCTAATTCCTGCGTGCTCTTAGCAGTACCCAGCAAAATAGCAGGGCCTTTAGAGGGCAATCTGACCGAGACGGTAAAACTATTGCTTGGATACATTTTGCTCAAGAAATCAGATAATTCTCTGGCGGCTAAGCGCTCTACGGGGCTCACTCTGGCACCAAGGACTATGGGAATCTGCTGCTCGGAGGGTACGATCGAAGCGTCTGCTGTGACAAGGAGTATTAATAGCAGAAATGCGCTCACTCTTACTCTTATATATGGCAATGTCTTCATTCTTATCCTTTCGATGGCTTCTTGGAGCTTAAATTTAGAATCTTGTTTGTTTTCGCGCACATTTTATAAAAGCTGTTTTCTTTGACCAAGAGCCGACTTTCCATTTTTTTATAATTTATGGCTTAAGGTCTTGACCCGTAGCTGCAGATGGCTTAAATTACGCACCTTAAATATTTTGATTGTCCAAAATAAATTAGTTTAATGGGATTATTTAAATGCCGAAGCAGAAGACTCATAAGGGCTTGAGCAAGAGAATCAAAATCACCGCCAGCGGCAAGGTCAAGCACCGACAGGCGGGCGGTAGCCATCTTATGAGCGGCAAAAACGCTAAACGCCGAAGGCGAATAGACAGCTCAGCTATTATGACCGGCGCATCGGCTGAAACCATAAAGATTAAGATTTGTAAATAGATGTTCTCCTACAATATGGTACGCTTGCTTCTCGGCTTTAGATCGGCTGCCGCCAGCAAGCGTGAATCCTCACAATCTTTCAAAGGAAAGCGGGTCAGCAAAAATGCCCAGAGTTAGAAAAGGTGCCGCAAGACGCCAGGCAAAGAAACGAATCCTGCGAGCGGTAAAGGGATACCGTTCCTCCAGGGGTCACCTTTACCGCCAGGCCAAGGAAGCTGCTGTCCGAGCGGCTGTTAACGCTCGAATCGACCGCAAACGTAGAAAACGGGATTTTCGAGGCCTGTGGATTATACGCCTAAGCGCTGCTTGTCGGCAGCGGGGAATAAGATATAGCCAGTTCATCAATGGCTGCAAAAAAGCCAACATTCAACTCAACCGAAAGATGCTGAGCGAAATCGCCATAGCGGACCCACGGGGTTTCGATGCTATCGTTACAGAAGTCAGAGGACAGAAGACAGAAAACAGACGAAAGAGCCGCGACCGTAAGGGGGCGGTAAATAATCAATAGTCAATAGAAAATAGTAAATTGCAAATGCTGGAGCAATTCAAAAAAATTGGCAAAGATGCTCTTGCTGACCTAAATAAGGTCACCGACCTGATAGCTCTGGAAGATTTCCGCATAAAATACTTGGGTCGAAAAGGGCAAATTACCCGGATGCTTAGCCAGATAGGTAAGCTACCCGCCGAACAAAAACCACAAGCAGGTCAGCTCGCTAACAAGATAAAAAAAGAGGTTACTGAAGCGTTTGAGCAGCTAAAGAACACCTTGTTGGAATCGCAAGACAAACAGCGCGAGTTGATAGATGTGACCCTGCCGGGGATACCTGTAAATATCGGCAGGCCCCATATCATTACACAGACCATAAATGAGCTGTTAGAGATATTCGGCCGAATGGGCTTCGCCGTAGCCTATGGCCCCGAAGTCGAAGATGAGTGGCACAATTTTGTGGCCTTAAATATGGGCCCGGAGCACCCAGCCAGAGACCCGTTTGATTGCTTTTACATCGATGACAATATCCTTTTGCGCAGTCACACATCACCGGTTCAAATTCGTGTTATGGAGCGTACCAAACCGCCGATTCGTCTGGTGGCGCCGGGCAGGGTCTATCGGCCAGATACCGTCGATGCCACGCATATGTATATGTTCCATCAGCTCGAAGCTCTGGTTGTTGACGAGGGCGTCAGTATGGTGGATATGAAAACAACCATCGACCAATTTATCCACACCTTTTACGGTCCTGGAACGAAATGGCGCTTCCGTCCCAGCTTTTTCCCATTCACCGAGCCCAGTGCCGAGGTGGATTTGCTCTTGGCGGATAAGACCGGAAAAGAAAGCTGGGTAGAGATGGGCGGCTGCGGCATGGTCGACCCAAATGTCTTTGACGCGGTGGGGATAGACAGCGAAAAATATACAGGCTGGGCCTTCGGCTTCGGCATAGAAAGGCTGGCTATGCGAAAGTACGGCATCACAGATATTCGTTTATTTTTCGAAAACGACCTGCGATTCCTGGACCAATTCTAATTTTCTTCAACATCGCACTTGAAGGGGGTGGCAAATTTGTTAAGCCCTAAATTTAAGGTGGTGGATTTTGTTAGATTATAGTATGATTTTCGGTTAATATAAGGTACAGTTGAACCTGGAGGTGATAGGCGTGGTCTATAGAGTAATTATTGAAAAAGGCGAAGATTTTGGCTATGTGGTACATTGCCCGGCGATTCCTGGTTGCCATTTACAGGGTAATACTATTGAAGAAGCAATCGATAACATCAAGGATGCGATAAAAGGATGTCTGTCAGTGTTGGACGAGGAGGTTTGTGTATCTGCTAAAGAAATCGGGGCTATGGAAATTGAGGTGTAGTTGGTGAAACTGCTGGTAATTTCAGGCAAAGAAGCGATTCATGCCTTTGAAAAGAGATGCGCATATTTCAGTTGCTGATTTTAATAAATTGTTAAAGAAGTAATAGGCGATATAGTCGAATCTGGAGATGATATTATGAAACTTCAGGTTATTATTGAACAAGATGAAACAGGTTACTACGTTGCTGAAGTACCTGCTCTACCTGGTTGTGTTTCGCAGGGACAAACAATAACCGAAGCTAAGGCTAACATCAAAGAAGCCATTACAGGATGGCTAACGGTTATGAATGAGAAAACTAAACGACGTCAGGCACAGATAATAGAGATCACAGTATGAGTCCTCATATTAAGTTATGCTCCGGAGCTGTTGCAGTAAAAAAGTTCAAACGTGCTGGCTGGGTGGTAGATCGGCAGGTTGGTTCTCATGTCATGCTTGTAAAACAGGGGTATCCTTACACATTATCAATTCCTCAACATAAAGAACTTGGGATTGGCATTCTTAAGAAACTGTTGAAGCAGGCTGAACTAAGTGTTGAGCAATTTAATAGATTGTAGAGTCAAAGAATCAATATAATTTCAACGTCAGCAAGCTCGGTCATATTTCTAAGGGAACAGGAATTTTGTTGTTGAATTTATGTGAAGTTACTGAGGACTTTTTTCTCGATTAGTATTTCAAAAGTATAGTACTTCATATCTCTTACCTCTATGATAAAGATAGCATAAATTATAGAATTTATTAATCTGAATTTGAAGAAAAAGATAAATCGTAAACCAACACCACGAGGATGAAGCAGGAAAGTATCACCTGGATTTGCCATATGTTTTTTAGCAAGCGTTCTGCTTTAATGTACGATTTTTGGCAGCATTGGCCTATTGGGATAGAGCCGTTATGTTACACGCCTGAGGAATTTGAAGCAAAGAAAAATCAAATCGGCATCGTCAGCGAGGCAATTAAGGAAGGAATATTCTTATAAATAAAAAGCTGATGGTTGTCCCTATTCATTCGATAGATTTCGGTTGACAGACAGGCACGCAAAAGGTACAATCTTTTCAGGTTCAGTTTCTTTTGCGAAAGATCGGAAGCGGTGGAAAATGCAATTTTGTTAGGTCAATTTTGCAAAATTTTATGGGCAGATATAGGCGCGCGCACTGGGCTTGATTGGCTGGTGGGAATGGTCCAGGAAATTTCGACGAGAGACAAGTGATACAGCCAAGCAAAAAAAGCATTCTTTCAGCCTGATAGAAGAGCACGGCCTAAGAGCGACCGCAAGGATTCTCAGGATACTATTAGAAGCACATCTATCTCCTATATGCATACCCGCCAAATCTTTCATTTTTTCCTTGACGTTTTGCTCTCACTGTGATAGGTTATCTTACGTTAATGGAGGACCAGAGATGAAATTGTGGTGTTTCCACCGCGGCCTTTAGCACTGACCCTATATTTACGCAGTTCCCTATTAACGGATTTAATCCAACTGGAAGGCCGTAATTGTTTTCTGCGATAGTTCTTTTATTGCCCTGATGAGCGGAAAGGAAGGTATAAAATGAAATTCTTTGTGAATTCGAAAATTAGCTTGGTGTTACTTGGATTTGTCGTTGGCCTTGTCCTTTGCGGTGGCCAGCGTGCGAAAGCAGATTTAATCGATCCATGTGATTTCAATCAGGAGGATTTAAGAAATCTCCAGACTGCCTTGGGTGATGATAAGACTGACGAGAAAGACTACGACAGGAATTCTTATAACTGTTATCATTTTGCCAGGGATTTGCAGTACAATTTGTGGAAAAATCATAACACAGAAAGTCTGAGAACAAACATAAAATATAGGAAAAATGGAGAGGATACAGAGAATGAGCACAATGTGGTAAAAGTAACAATAAGGGATATAGATGGGAATGAAAGAGAAGTCTACATCGAGCCGCAGGACGATCAAATATATACAGATGTTAACAATCTGCTGCTGCACTTGCAGCCTACGCAAACGATTGATTGGACTGAGACAAGTGATAATGGTGTGCTCATACCCATTATACGAGTATATGTCGGCGGAAAGGATACACATGGATCCCTGCCTGTCTCAGGCGAAAAGCAACAATTCACCGTAAAAGTAACTGTGATGGATGCGCAGCGCCGTCCTGCAAAAGATCAAAAAGTGACGATTAAAATAAAACATGCAGATGGTTCAGAAGATAATTTTGAAGGTGTTACGGATAAGAACGGTGAAGTTACACGTGAACATACAACTTCCGCAAAGATACAAGATATATTGGAAAGAAAGGACATTGAAGTAAAAGCGACTATACACATATTACCAAAACCGCAGGAAGGAGAGGATTCGACGGATCCAACTGCACGCGAGAGACTTAGACTTTTACTAGATAACCGGCAGAGTTGTTTGCCTGATCGCCTTGATGGAGTCCCTCCTGATGATCCCATATATATAAATGCAGATGGAGAAATCACCCGGGCAAATTTTACATTTTACAGTAGGAGTGACGTTCCAATAAAGTTTCAACCCGAACTTGAGTGCAGAAAGAATTGCGATGGTTCTGATGTGCTTGAATGTACCTTTGACCCTGCAATTGTGTATATTGAACCTTTTGATTGTACAAATGTGCAGGCGGACATCATGAACATAACTGCACCGCCTGGTGATACGATATTGGCTAAATTGGGTGGGATTAATGATGAATATGAATGGGTTTTTATAAAAGTATCTGAACCTATTCCGGGCTCCCCATGTTCTCAACCAAGCCCGGTTTTAAGTATCTTGGATATCACAGTATGGGACGCATTATGGAAGCTGCTGGAAATCGGGAACTGCGTGATTCCCAGCTGGGTAGGGCCGTGTCAGGTTCCCGACCCGGCGCAGGATATGTCGTGCTCACTCGATCCCTTGCTGGACCTGAGCACGGCGGCGACAGAGCGGATCTTTAGCGAGGTCTTTCCCTGCGGCGATGGGCCAGTTGGTTTGACAGTCTGCGCGTCCTCAGAGCCACCACCGTCCGGGCGTTATGTGCTCCTCATCGTTCAGTTTGAAGGGGACATCCCGCTAAACGACGAGACACATTTCTACCAGTATGCCTTTGTTTTCGACGCCGACGGTTTAGTCTCTAACAACTACGAACCGTGGCCGGACTTCCCGAACGACTTCTTTGCATACACGGACAAATGGTACGAACTCACCTATAACCCCGGCAGCGGATGGCAGGTTTTTGTCACAGACGTGCGGAAAGATTTCGCACAGGTCCAGAGCGACGCGCGCTTCGTTATCGCTGGTGCAGAGCTGGCCGTATTTATACCGCTCGATGAGTTTGATACCGACACACCGACGTTCCGGGCCACAGCGTTTGGCCATACGGGGGACTTCGGGATGGGCGGAGGGCCCTGGTCCGGGGACTATTACCCGCTCGTTGGGGAGCCATTGCTGCCAGTTGCCGGGGCCGAGTCGGTTATTGTGATTGACCAGTAATCTCTTGGACTTTTAGAACCGAATCGCAACAAGGATGAGAATCATCTGAGCCGATAAGTCGGTGTGGTCTATGGTCTTAAAAGAGCTGGAGCACGATTGACACCAACGGTGTGACGCGTAACGGTGGGCCGTGCATATTCACCAGCGCAGGCGGTCAGCGTTGTCATTTTACTGAATTGTCGGCCGGCTTTGTCACCTTCAATTGTTACTCTGGCATATTCGGCTACTTCCTTGACATATACCCGCGGGATAATTTTGAGTTTGGAAATTTTGTAAATTTCGGTATAATTTACAAGAGATATTGAAATAGTTAAACCTGGAGGTGAATGTTTTATGAGAGAAGTTGTGATATACCCTGGAGAAGATGGCTATTGGGTTGCGGAATGTCCGAGCCTTCCCGGATGTGTAAGCCAGGGAAAGACAAAGAAACAAGCTATCCAGAACATTAAAGAAGCTATTTCCTGCTACATTCATGCCTTAGAAGAAGATGGCCTTGCTGTACCAAAGGAACACTTTGACGTTATGGTGGTAGCCGTATGAGCAAACTTCCTTTAGTCTCAGGTAAAAAGTGTATAAAATTATTGGGCAAAGCAGGGTTTTACTTTAAACGTAGAGAAGGCAGCCATATAACCTTACGAAGAGATAAACCCTTTGCGCAAGTAGTTGTCCCTGACCATAAGGAGCTGGACAGAGGTACGCTGCGGGCAATTATTAGGCAGGCGGGATTATCTGTTGACGAATTCACAAGACTGATGAGGTAAGATAGTAAGAACGGAAATCTCTCTTACATCGTGTAAGAGTATAATTATGGTGCTAATGTAAATTTACGCGTACCATTGGACACTTAAGTGGGCAGTGTCGACAGGCTACTTCACCGAGTCGTCCAGTGGCAGGCCAAGTTTTTCGTATAATCTTCGTCGGCCGGTCTTGTCTTTGTCCAGCGTTGCTCTGGCGTATTCAGCTACTTCTTCGGCGTGTGCTCGGGGGACAACGATGACGCCGTCGCCATCGGCGACGATAACGTCGCCTGGCTCGACTAAAACGCCGCCACAAACGATAGGCCGATTGACCGATTCGAGCTCATTGCGGCCTGGCCGAA
>JBHIDV010000038.1:0-12210 GCA_046760285.1 Sedimentisphaerales bacterium | reverse complement strand
CTCAATTTGGGATGAGGATACGATGGCAGGCCTGTCTCAGGTTGTAATTCTCGTCGGAAGTTTTCCAAATCAAAGCCTGAAAGCCGGCCCTCAAGAAATGCTCTGGCATAGATTCCTGGAGCGGCGTGGCCCTGGAAATAAATAATATCGCCAATCTGGTTTTCGTTTTTTGCGCGAAAAAAGTGATTAAATCCAACTTCAAATAGAGTAGCAGCAGAAGCGTATGTTGAGATATGTCCCCCGATTCCACTTTCCATCCGGTTGGCCCGCACCACCATAGCCATAGCGTTCCAGCGAATGAAGCTCTTAACACGGCGTTCGATTTCTATTTTGCCCGGATATGGTGGCTGCTGCTCAGCCGGTATGGTGTTGATGTATGGAGTGGTTGTGACTTGCTGAACTTTTACGCCATATTTTTGCGCTTCTACCTGGAGCTGTTTAAGCAAGTCTTGGACTCTGTCTGGCCCTTCATTCTGAAATACGTTATCCAGCGATTCGAGCCATTCTTTAGTTTCGATTTCTGCAGACTTGGGGTCCTTTTTATCCATCTGTTAGCTAAAACCCCACATAAACCTGTCCTGAGTCGCACATCGCATATTGCTTGACGATTTGCTATTTGTGATTTGCTATTTCGTCAACCTCTTGCGCACCCTGGGCCAGAAATCCTTGCTCATCCTTCAACAAAATATTGAGCAGGCGTTGAAATTCACCAGCATGTACCCGCTCCTCGTTGGCAATATCTCGTAAGACCTTTTTGGCAAGCTCGTTGTCTGTGGCGTCAGCGTGAGCCTCGTAGATATGAACAGCTTCCTGCTCGGCAGCCAGGTCAAGGCGGATAGCTCTTGCCAGTTCTGAATCGGTCAGCTTGCGCTGCGGCACAACGCCGCTAAATGGGTTTACAAATTCCGGCATTATCAGTTCTCCTTTACAGCTTTACCGCCAAGTAGGGCAGGTTGTGCCCACCATTTCTTTTTGGTGTGCGCCTGCAGCCTACCTTGCTTTGTGTTCTCTGTGGTTAGCGTGTTATTCTGTTACTTCGATGTCAACGTCGTTTTCCCAGGTTCCGTGCAGATTACAACGCGCAAAGGAGCGCAACTTGCCGTGTGCATGGTCTAAAGACACGCAGGTTTTCATAACGGGATAAGTTGTCTTGGCTGTGAAATCCATTCTCGCTAGATATGTATCTCCTGCATAAAGTTCGATAAACTGGATAAAGTGTCCCGGCTCGTTCGGATGTTGCAGGAGTTTGCCCACTTCGACCGTGATTTCGAAGCACTCGCTGCGCTTTACGCTTTTTGGCGCAGTTATAATAGGAAGATGCTTTTTCTCCAGGTCGGTAGCTTGCTCTAAGTCTTTGGCTGTGTTTACGCCACAGAAAATATCTTCTGCGCATTCGGCTATAGTTTCTTTAGTTTTGGTAACCATCGCTAATGCTCCTTTTCTCTAACTTTTTTGGAATCTTGTTTTATAATCTTTTATTCCGTCTTACCTCTCGGTTATATCAAGGCATATCATACGATTTAGATCACGTAAAATCAATCTACCAGATGCAACCGCCATAGGCCCCCACGCATCTGGCCCATCCAGAACTTTTGCGGAAGCCCGCTGTATATAGCCAGCCGGTGTCGCCTCCACCAGGGTCAAAACTCCGGTGTCATTCATAACGTATATTAAGCCGTTGACGATAATATATGGGCCACGTCCGAATTTGTGTGCGCTTGTGCTTGTCCAGAGAACATTTCCGTTTACATCAAGGCAAGCCAGCTCCCTATCGGCGTTAACACCGTAGATGTGTCCATCATAAAAAATGGGCGTATGTTGGGGTGAGCCATACACCTCAGCATCAAGCCGAAAAGCCGGCTTTGCGATTATTGTGTCTCCTTGTTGGCTCAACTTCAGCATCATACTTCCTGCGTTATAACCGCCGCAGAGAAAGATAAGGCCATCCCCCACAACCACAGGTGATGGCACATTTGCAATACGAATCTTCCATTCAGTATATTGCCATAAAATGCTGCCATTCTCTGCTGAAATACCCACTACTGCTCCACTAGCGCAATAAATATACATACGCCGACCGGCAAACTCGGTGGGTATCACAGATGAATGTGTCATTACCCAGCGGTTGGGATTAGGACTTTGCCATACAAGGCTGCCCGTTTCGCAATCAACCGCTATCATCAGCGAGTCACCGCCCACAGCAATTATCGCTCTGTCATCATCAATAAGGGGACACTGCCCGGCATACCAGGGTGGTACCTTGGCCTTAAAATCCTTCACCAAATCCAGCATCCAGCGAAATTGGCCCGTCATTGAATCAAGGCAGGTAACATGACATTTTGGCCCGAGTGTTACAATATATTTATCTGTAACTGCCGGCACAGTTCGGCTCATCCCATGATTGCGTTTGACCTTGACTGGGTAAGAATACCGCCAGATTTCTTTGCCATCTGCAAGTGACAAGCATCTAATTGCATCAGCCTGTTTTTCTCGGTCATAATCCAAAATGTATACTCGTCCTGCCAAAACAGCCGCCCCAGCGTAGCCCTCTCCAACGTCGATAGACCAAAGAACATTGGGTCCTTCTGACGGCCAAGTTCGAGCGAGGATGACATCTTCCCTACTTATTGCGTCGAAGTTTGCCCCTCTAAAGCGCGGCCAGTCACCGGGCAAATCAGCCGGGGTGCCTGCGAACTGAATCAGCTCACCCTGTAGCTCCACCGCCTGCTCTGCTTCCAAAGAGACCTGCGGAACGTTCTGGGCGATAGGCAAACGTTCTGTAAGGTTAACCGCTGCATCAGCACTAAGCCATACATATAGCAAAATTACACCCACAACGACCAAGGCAACCGGTATTATCCTTGCAACAATGGATTCGGTCATGTAAACCTCATCAACCGTTTGATGCTATTACTCATTTCTTAATGCGTCCAGGATGTTTCCAGCAAGTGCGAACCTCGTCGCAAGCCGTATCCATACTACACCACTTATCCCTATAGCAGCAATTGTAAGCGCCAGTGAAAAATACGGCACTTCCGCTCCGGGTGATTTCAGCACAGGCCCAATCGCTACCAAAGCCGTCACTACCCCACACACTAAGCCAAAAAGACAAAGTGGCGAGTGTTCGTAAAACACCATTCGTTTAAGCGCTATTTTGTCAAATCCCACGGCCTGTAGCATTGCCAGCTCACCTCGCCTCTCGAGCATATTGCGCAGTACCACCAATCCGAGTCCCACGCTACCCAGAATGAGTCCTAAGCCCCCAAGCAGTTGAAATATTGACAAATAGGTATTCTCGACCGCATTGAATGCTGCCAGACGTTTCTTTGTCGATGTAAGGGCCAGCCCAAAGTTCTTCAGCTTAGCAGAAAGTTTTTCACTCACTTTTTCGATGCAATTTTGCGGAACATCAATGAGGAACATCCGGTATCCATCCTCTGATGGAAAACGCCTTGTAAACTCATCTTCAGGGATAATTAAACTTCCCTGCAAGATTGAACTGCTCAGCATTCCAACGAGTCGTAGCTGAAACCTTCGCCCCTTCTCATCTCTATACTCAAGCTCATCTCCAAGAGATTTGCCAAGCGCCCACACAATAGTTGGGTAATCACCAATAGCCGGTACTACATCCTCACCATAGTTACCATCAAGTAAATTCCAAGCATCCTCCGTTGTGGCGCCCTCGATGGTCCGAATGAATTTAAAAGCACCACGCGCCTGCAGTTGCTCCGGCTGTAAGCCCAACAAACGTGGCCTCTGCGGGCGATTCAGATTAAAGCAGCTGGCATCGTCCCCGTCACGCACGCGCAACTGAACAACTTGGACATCCTCAAGGTTATCGTCATCCAGTCCGATTGATTGACGAGTGGATTTGCTGTTTAAGTCGTGTAAAATGCCTATTGCTGATTCGCCAATTAGCGCAAAGCCGCCGGTTCCTGAGTCTCGCTTATGAGCATGGGCCAAGGGGTCATGTCTAAACGCTCCTACTGCAATGACCAAAAAAATCCCACACGCAAGCAGGCCTATAACCGCCAGGCTACGTCCGCTTCGCCTGGTCGAGTTGCGCAGAGCAAGGCCAGCCAGTGATGCCAGAGGCATATTCGGCCTGCTTGCAATGAACCTCAACAGTGCCTGACTTAATCCAAGCCCGGCAATCAATAGTAAGGCTCCAGCCCCAAAGAAAGCAGTAGAGACAGTACCACTGTCGCCAGTTCCCATAAACACAAGGAGCACTACTGCTGCGGCTGCTGCCACTGCCGCTACGTATAGCCCAAAATGTTTAGCCCCCCAATTTATTGGGGGGTTAGTTCCGGCAGTATAAAATTGCCATTGCAAATTGCCGGCAAGAAGCTGATGGGCTGGTCGAGACGCCTGTTTGCGCAGAGTTACCCATATAGCAATCAGACAAACAACCACTCCTGCCAATGCTCCCCAAAGCAATGAAGATGACTTCGCATAAAAATGTATTACCGAGCCACTTACCGCTGTCCGCCAAATAGTAGCAAGTCCGTAAATCATAGCCTTAGTATAAAGCAGTCCTGCGGCAGTTCCTGCAAATGCTCCCAGTACCGCTAATATCCCGCCTTCCATAAATAGTAGCCATTTTACTAACTTCGGTGTGAATCCTACTGCTAACAGCATTCCAACCTGTTCGCTACGACTCTCCACGCCAAAAATAAAAAGAAGACCCACCAGAACCAGAGCTGCTATGATAAGAAACATACTAAAGCCCAGGAAAAGCTGGCCAAAATCAGTGGCTTCATTACTGGCCTTTAGGCCGAGCTGGCGTACGGGTTGGGCGAACAGCCCTATTGAAGCAGGATCAATGGCGCTGGTAATGCTCAGCTCTAAATTTTGCTTTGATATGTTGTCCCGGCAATAGCGTACGGCGGTTAAACTGCCATACCTGTTTGCCCACATAGCCTGGCCAGCCTTAAGTGTCACAAAGGCTTTAGGCGTACCGCGATACCGCTGCCAATAATCCTCGTCACGTTTACGTATTTTATCAAGGTCAATGGGGATTCCCGGCTTCCAGTCCCGGCAATTGACCACATTCGCCAGACCAGGGAAATCCGGCATCAGTTCCGGGTCCATCGCCGGGCTATCCATTGGCAGGATTCCTCGAACCCGAAAAGATTTTTTTTGCTGTTGAAGTTTTCTCATCGGCCCAAAGACAAAATATGTCAACTCTATCGAATCTCCCACTTTAGCACCGAGGTCTGTTGCTGCCCATTGATTGATGATAATTTCGTCATCTTGCATATCCTTTGGAAATGGGCTTTCGGGACCTGGCATCTTGTCTATAGCGGTTACCATCGAGTAGGGGACTGCCTTGTCACCAAGACGCAATTCGTTTACAAAATAGGTCAAAACTCCAACAGATTCGTCGGCTGCATCCATCGCAGCCTTAGCCAAAGACTCGTCGATGAATATTCGCCTGCTGCGTAACTCAAGTAAGTCTTGATTAGCCAGCTCGCGAAGTTCAAGACCTGCGTCGGCAAGTTGCCAATATCTTCTGATAGCATCGTTGACCTTTTCAACGGTTATGCTGCCTTTCGGACTTTCAGCAACTAAAAGCACGTTGGCCTGCCCCCCTTCTTGCTTTCGCAAGAAAGCAGGGGGGTGGTCGAGCGCCTCTTGCAGCCATTGCATCGGAACAAAAACATTCAACGGTGTAACTTGATTAGCCTGCAAGCTGAAACGACCAAATTGAGATTGGCCGGCAACTGACCTTACCACAAGTCGAAAGGCGACCGACAAATCCGCATCAGGTGCAAGTGGTGCATCACGCGGCATAAGGCCCGGCTTTCTAATCCTCAGTACGACTTCGTCACCGGCTCCAACACCAAGCCTTTCTGCCAACGATTCATTAAGGACAACTCCTTCACTCAAACCCCACGTAAAACGTGGGGCTAAATATTTAGCCCCGCAATTCATTGCGGGGTTCAACATAAAAAATCGCTCGTCAACACCAAGCACTTCAACTCTGTTTGCCAATTTTGTGCCGTCGCTATTGGCAATCAGTCCCCGTAACTGCAATACAGGTGCCACCACCGTATTCAACTCTGCTGCCAGCTCGTCGGCCAATTTAGCCCTAAAGAACCTATTCTGGCCAGCAACAGCTAATTGGGTAGTACCCAACCGAGCTGTTACCAACATTCTGAGGCTATGACGCACTGAATCACCCACAACTAGCGCACCCGTCAGCACTGCGGTGCTAACCATAACGGCTAACAAAACTCCCAGATTTGTTCTCCAGTAAAACAGAAGACTCTTTATAGCGATTGATGATGGACGAACTTGCCTGTATATTCTTTTTCGTCCCTTATCTTTCGTTTGTCCTGCTTCATCCATCATTGCAGAAAGTTTCTCTCCCTTAATAAGCCGTCGGCCAATTCCATCACGTGTCCTATCCGCGAAGCTATCTTGAGTGAATGTGTCACGACAATCAAAGCTACGCCTTCACTTCGATTTAACTCCACCAGTAGGTCAGCTATGTTCTGAGAGGCCTTTTCATCCAGTGACCCGGTTGGTTCATCCGCGAGTAATAGCCTGGGCCTATTGATCAAAGCTCTGACCACCGCTACTCTCTGTCGCTGTCCGCCGGAAAGCTCACCTGGCCGATGCAGCAGGTGGTCTTTAAGACCTACACGTTGTAGCAAATCAATCGCCCGCAGCTTTCCTTCTTGCCGTAAATCCTTATTTTTGCTCACAAGTGTTGGTACTAAAACATTTTCCAGCACCGTGCACTGGGGCAAAAGGTGATGCAGTTGAAAAACAAAACCGATTTCCTGGTTGCGGATTCTGGCTAATTCAACCTCATCAAGCTCGGCAAGGTCTCTGCCATCGAGCAATACTTGGCCGGTGGTGGGGCGGTCCAGGGCACCAATAATATTAAGTAATGTGCTCTTACCACTTCCCGACGGTCCCACTATCACTAAGGATTGGCCTTTGGCTACTTTTAGCGTTATGCCCTTCAAGACACGAACATCTCCAGCGTCTCCAGCAGGGCTTCCGCGAAGCGGGGCCCCAAACTCATATTTTTTTGTCACGTCAACAAGTTCGAGCATCATCCTCACAGAAATTACTGTAAGATACCTTCGTATATACGTGCTATTTTTTCAGCAGTTTGCTCAACATCGAATTTTTCAAACACTGCATCTCGGCCCTTTCTTCCCAATCGTTGTGCATAGTTTGGGTCGAGCAATAACGGCTCTAATGCTGTGGCCAAGGCTGCTGGATTATTGGGCTCAAACAAGACACCTCCGCCGGTCATTTTCAACAGCTCCGGAAACGCGCCACTTGCCGGCTGGGCTACTGGTACGGCAGCCGCCAACGCTTCCAGCACATACAATCCATAGGCAACAGGTCGTTTCTCCGGCACCGATAATACCGAGATGGTTTGCAAAAAGGTGAGCTTAGCATCCCGGTCGAAACCCGGCAGAAACTCGACGTCATCAACGAGACCACAAGATTTTAACTTTTGGTGAATCTGATTTATGAATTCTTTATCATCGTCCCTTCTACCGCCGGCTATCCGCAACCTCGCATTCTGGAGCTTCTCATTTCTTTTTAGCATAATAAAAGCCTCCACCAAGGTGTCTAAGCCCTTGTCAAAGCACATCCGCGAAAGATAGCCCACGGTAGGTACATCCGGCTCAGCTTCCCGCAGTCCATATCCATCCAGTGAGATACCAGTATATACGACATGCACTCGCTCGGCTTCAAGCCCCAGCTTTTGCTGCATAACATCAGCATAATATTTGCTTACTGCGATAAATACATCCATATCGCTTGAGCGCTCAGCAAGTATTTGCCATGCCTGCTGGGCATACGGCGGAGGCAGACCATCCACAAATCCATCTTCATCCTGAAGTAAACACACCACCGGCACACCGAGACCTTCTTTGATACGTCTGGCCAGTCCCACCAGCAGAATATTAGACAGACACACAATATCAGGCTTATTATCTTGTACACTCAGCCACTGGACAAGTCTATTCAATTCCTTTATTTGTTTTCCTTGCTCGCCCTGCAGCATCGATATTGTTGTCTCTGCCAAATCCTTCGCACTGGTCATTGCTGCCTTGTGACCAACCCATCGCAAAAGCGTAGGCCAGTCAAGCATACGGTCAATCCAGCGAGGAGTCCTTCGGAAAAAGGCTGACCTCTGCTGAAGGTAGACATTGATCCCACCAAAAAAAATGGGAGAGTTGCTAATCTGTTCAATTTTATCTGCCTGCACCGGCAAATATAGAGGAACCATCAGAACATCGTGACCCAGATTCCGTATGGCTTTCACCAGCGCAGCGTCCCGCAAGCAATTCTCACAATAGAAGCTGTCGCCTGAGCCTGGTGTAATCTGAACAATCCTCATGGACTTGCACCTCGATTGGCTCCGAAAGCATACAGATACCCATCGTCGCTACCGACAATAATCATTGGGTCCCCGCAAGGCGGGGTCCCTCCCTTGGCTACGGCTGGCGAAGAAGTAACAGCCTGGCCGATTTCATACGACCATATCAGACTTCCATTGGAAAGGTTTACCATGTAAAGCCGCCCATCTTCAGAACCGACAACAACTTTGTCTCCACAAATAACCGGCGAACTATCAACCTCGCCCAATGTCTGAAACGTCCAAAGTAAATGACCGTTATCGCGATGGAGACAATGGACACGCTTATCCCGTCCTCCGAATACAATTACGTTGTCACCAACTGCAGGTGATGAAAAAAATGGTGCATCTCCACCGGTATATTTCCATACAATCCCGCTGGCAGCAATGTCAGCACAGATAAAGACATTATCGTAATTGCCAACATATACCTGCCCTTTAAAAAGTGCTGCTGAAGCTGCGATAAATGAGCCGGTATCAATTTGCTTGTGTCTGCTGCCGTCCGACAAAGATACAACATGGATCATCGCATCACAGCCGCCGAATACAGCCTTTCCCTCACCGACCGCAGGTGAGCCATTTATGTAGCTATCCGTTTCATACGCCCACACAACTTTCCCATTTGCTGAATCTACACAATACAGCTTATTATCGTAGCTACCCACAAGTATCCATATCTTTTCGCTATCTGGTGACCGGGTCCAATTAGCTGCTCCAAGGATCTGCCCGCCCGTTTCATACTTCCACCGTAACTTTCCAGTTTTCGCGTCCAGCGCATATAAAAAATTGTCCGATGAGCCTACGAATACCGAACCTTCAACTACGCAAGGGCTGGCCTCGACAGCATCGCCGGTCTGGTATGCCCACACCTGGCGGCCGCTATCTAAATCAATCGCATAAATATTTGCATCGGATGAGCCAATGAATACAAGCCCATCATAAATTGCCGGCGATGATTTGATTTGGCCATCGGTTTTGAATTTCCAGACAAGCACCATTGAATCAGGCAAGGTTGCCGGTGCTCTGCCTAAGAGCCTTTGACCGCCTCGGAACATAGGCCAATTGCTTTCCGTCTCGATGCTCAATGCTGTATGGGTGGCAGCCTCAAGCGCAGCTTGGGGATGGGTTGACGCCTTCGGTTTCGACGCTGCCACTCGTCGATTATCGAGTTTCAAGATTATGATCGCTGCTATAGCTGCACCGCCTCCAATAATAATTGCGGCGACCAAAACAGCTCTCATTTTAACCGTCATTCACACTATCCAGTGGTTAAATGGTAATTGGTTAAATGGCCAACTCAATTACCAATCACCATTTGATAATAGCAAACTAAGTTGCAATACGCAATGAACTCGTTTATGTTCTGTCTGGGCCGTGAAGCGTCCTGCGGAGATGCTTGATTCTCGTGCCGCTGCGGCACGGAGCAGGTCTCACAGAAAAGGAAAATCAAGTATCAAGAAGCACTGATAAAACCAGTAATTTTAATGCAGAATTTTCGTTACCGGACGTCAAATTAATGCCTTTAATAGATAGAGCAAGGCTTTTTAAGAAAAAAAGTAGATTATAAAGTCAAAAACAGGTAGTTTGACCTGTCGAGAAGTAACACTTACCAGGGAAAGGAAACATATCATGTCAAAAGGAGAATACGCACATAATCCTAAAGTTGCTTTTATAACGCTGGCTTTAGTCTTGATGCTGGGAGCCTTCCCTATCTTTGCAGAACAAGGACGCAGTAAGAGCACCAAATCGAGCCGGGCAAGCCCAAAAAGCCGGCAGGTTGCAAGGACCTCTGCTGCCCCTAAAGTTCAACCTGCCAGAGGCGGGACAGCGCGTTTAAGCAAACCTCGAATCGGTTTAAGCACTTCAAGGTTGCCAAGTGGAATTAGTATTAGCCGAATCACTAAGCGCGGTATTAGCCGGCCCAGCAGGGTGATATCCATTCATCGGCCGAGTAGTCCTACACTGAGCCGCACATCTATGCTACGACACCGGAGCTCTTTTAGCACTCACAGACCCTCCAGCAGGCCAAAGCCGATTGGCCTGAGTATCTCTACTAAGGGAAAAAGGCCCATTATAAGCTCGCCCAGCAGCACAAGTTCAAGCAAAACATTGCGTATCGGCAGCTTAATCAGTAGGCAGAAGCCATCGGCGCAGTCTATGGTAAAATCAACAACTACACGCCACAGTAAGAGCATAAGCTCAGCTACAACCTCGCGCAAGAGTAGCTGGAACAGCAGGAAAAAGACATCTACTCCTACTTTATTAAAACAGCCAGATGTAAGGCCGAATGGGCGTATAAGTTCGAGTAAGACCGAGCGGATTCGCAGCTTTATCGGTAAGAACAGAGCGTCTGCTCGGCCTGTGGGAAAACAATTGTCCATAAGTCGAGACTCACCTCTGGTGGGTATAAGTTCAGACAAAATCCAGCGTCCGAATACTCTAATGGGCAAGAAAAGGACTTCTATTGGTTCCCGCAAGGCGGGGTCTCCTTCTATTATAAGGAAGGTCACTCGAGGCAATAGGCCGAAGCACGATACTGCTAAAAAGATAGACAATAGTAGCGTCAGAATTCTTGGAAGGGCTCCCAGCCGGATTTTTCGCTCCGACGGAGCGAAAAACACGCGGCTGGGGTCCCTGGGAAAATCCAAGACAAGCGATATGAAAGGTGCTGAAAGATTGGCTGAAATCAGCCGGAAACACAAGAGCATAAACTTGAGAGTTGTCGATAGACTTCGGCCCGGTTCAAGAAAGAAAAAAGTTGTACCGGAAAATAGAACAACGATTATAAACACTAACGTGATAAACGATGCCGGCAAGGTAGGTGACACTCGTGTAGACAGTGTTGGAAGTGTATCATCTTCGTATGTGGGACACCGTGACCATCACCCGCCGGTTCGACGCATCCACCGCTATGAACATGTATACTGGGACCATCATAGGCGGTTATGCCATAGAATTGTCTGGCCCAGGTATTATTTCCCTGTTTGCTACAGCTACGGCCCGTATTTTACGTTTCGGTATGTTTATCCTTACTATCTCCGCAGGTACGTCTTCGTCAGTTTAGGCGGCTACTGGCCGATAGGCTACAGGTGCATCCGTTATTACTGGTATGGCTATCACCCCTACCGGTGGTACGGCTACTATCCCATTGGCTACGAGGTAAAGGGCGACACGTACAACTACTACACCTACAACTACTACTATGACGATGACGATACTGTTGCATCTGCACCCAGCCAAGTGGCAGACGGCATCCGACCCGTGGATCACACCACCTTCGCCGACGTTCGTGAAAAGCTTGCCCAGCAAAAAACCGAGGAACCTGAGCCAGAAACCCTGGCTGATACGTACTTTGATGAAGCTGTCAAAGCTTTTGAAGCTGGCAATTTCGATATGGCTATTGAGAAGTTCGCTAAAGCAATGGAACTCGCACCCGATGACATGGTACTTCCCTTCGCCTACTCTCAAGCGCTTTTCGCCAATGAGCAGTATCGCCAAGCAGCTAAGGTTCTTCGAGAAGCTCTGGCAAAAGTTAGCCCTGAGAAGGAAGCTGTTTTTTATCCTCGTGGCTTATACTCGGATGATGATGTTCTCTTCGAGCAAATCGAGCGCCTTACCCAAAAAGCCAAACTGTATAGCTTTGATGCAGACTTACAACTTCTTTTAGGCTACCAATTGCTGGGCATCGGCGAAATTGATAAGGCCGTTGAGCCGTTGCAGCAGGCCAGCCAGGATCTGGAAAATGCAGACGCTGCTACAATCCTACTTGACCTGCTGGCAAAGATCAAAACTGATACTGAAACTGAAAATAGCGA
>JBHIDV010000037.1:0-12236 GCA_046760285.1 Sedimentisphaerales bacterium | reverse complement strand
TATCCGCTGGAGCATCCCTTTAATGTGGACCGGGCGGCAAGAGTGCGAAAGATTCTAAACTCTATGGGCCTTCTTTCAGGCGATGGCCGAAGCGAAGTACCACCAATGCCAGCGGAAAGAATCGTCCTGAAGAAATTTCACTCCGCTCGCTACCTGCACGCCTTACAAACTGCCTCCAAAGGTCGTTGGGATGCCGAGGCTCTCGACATGGGGATAGGGACAGGCGATTGTCCCGTTTTTGCAGGGATGTACGAGTATTCGGTTCTGGCTGCCGGCGGAACTCTGGTCGCTGCAAATCAAATTCTTTCCGGTAACGCGGACGTAGCATTTAATCCGTCGGGTGGATTTCATCACGCAAGCCACGAACGGGCATCCGGCTTTTGCTACATTAATGATGTGGCTCTTGCCTGTATCATATTGGCTGAAGAAGGAAAACGAGTTTTGTACCTCGATGTGGACGTTCATCATGGTGACGGCGTGGCTTACGCATTTTATGACCGCTGTGATGTGATGACCATCTCATTTCACCAGAATCCAAGAACACTATTTCCAGGAACAGGCCTCGAGGATGAAATCGGAGCCGGTAGAGGCAAAGGCTATTGTGTGAATGTCCCTCTTCCGGTCGGCACTTATGACGAAGCGTATATGAAGGCTTTTAATACTATAGCTGTCCCGCTAATTGCTGCTTACAATCCTGACGTAATCGTTTTACAGTTGGGGGCTGATGCTCTTGCCGGCGACCCTCTGGCAAATTTGTATTTGACCAATAATGTTTATGTAGAGGTCATCGACTCCCTGCTGACTTTCAACAAACCTATCATAGCCACTGGCGGCGGTGGATACAATGTCGATAACACCATAAGAGCCTGGGCCCTGGCCTGGTGTGTCTTGTGCGGGGCTGATGTAAGCCAGGATAAGAATCCCGCTGTGGGTGGAATGATGCTGGGCAGCACTGAATGGCAGGGCGGTCTGCGAGACAGAGAACTGGCTGTAAGCAGCCAGCAGCGCAATATAGTAATGCCTGCGATTGAGGCCACAATCCGAGCGCTTAAGGCGAAGGTGTTTCCGATTCACGGCCTTTGAACAAGGCCTCCACCACACTCGGGTCCGCGAGTGTGCTAATGTCACCCAAATCATCAGTTTTGCTTTCGGCTATCTTGCGCAAAATTCGTCGCATAATTTTGCCCGAGCGGGTCTTTGGAAGTGTTGGAGCAAACTGAATAGCTTCAGGTGTGGCAATAGGCCCAATCTCCTTTCGAACATGTTTAGTAAGTTCGCTTTTCAGCTCCTTGTTTTCTTCAACACCACCTACAAGGGTGACAAAGGCATACAGAGCTTGTCCTTTAATCTCGTGAGGTATCGGCACAACTGCCGCTTCGGCAACTTTTTCGTGGCTGACCAGGGCGCTTTCGACCTCGGCAGTACCGATACGGTGGCCGGAAACATTGACCACGTCGTCGATTCTGCCCATCAACCAGTAGTCGCCGTCTCCGTCAATTCGACAGCCGTCACCAGTAAAATAGACATCGTCAAACGTAGTAAAGTAAGTATCAATAAACCTCGGATGGTCTGCCCACATCGTGCGGGCCAATCCGGGCCACGGCTTACGTATACACAGCTTGCCGCCTTCATTTACATCGCACTGGCTGGCGTCATCACGCAAATAACCGGGTCGACTCCAAAAAAGGGCCGAGAGGCACTGCCTGGTTTTAATGTATGGGCGCCTGGTAAAGGCGTAATCATAATCCCGCCGGTCTCCGTTTGCCACCACGTATCTACAATCGGACACCGACCACGACCGATTTTTTCGTGATACCACATCCAGGCTTCAGGATTTATCGGCTCACCAACTGTACCCAGAACTCGCAGCGAATCCAGCTTGTACTTAGCCGGCCATTCATCGCCCAGACGCATCAGAGCGCGAATAGCCGTAGGGGCGGTATAGAAAACGGTAACCCCAAATTTGTCACAAATATGCCAGAAACGACCCGCATCAGGATAAGTGGGAACTCCTTCAAACATCAGCGATGTGGCCCCGTTTGCCAGTGGGCCATACACAATGTAGCTGTGCCCTGTCACCCACCCTATATCAGCAGTGCACCAGTAAATATCATCATCGTGAATATTGAAAATGAGTTTATGAGTAAGACTGACATGGACTAAGTATCCACCGGTGGTGTGGACAACGCCTTTAGGCTTGCCGGTCGAACCGGAGGTGTAAAGGATAAATAGCAGGTCTTCGGCATTCATTGGCTCAGCTTCGCACTGCTCGTCTGCATTTATCATCTCGTCGTGATACCATACGTCCCTGCCTTCTTTCATGTCACACAGGTCATCATTGACCTTGACTACTATAACGTTCTCAATCGTAGGTGTATTTTTCAATGCAACATCGGCAATACTTTTGAGTGGGATATGCTTTCCTGCGCGCAGAGAGACGTTAGAAGTAATAAGCATCTTGCAGTTGGAGTCATTAATGCGGCCCTGAACGGCATCGGAACTGAAGCCGCCGAAGATAACCGAGTGAATCGCGCCGATGCGAGCACAGGCCAGCATAACTATGGGAAGCTCTGGAACCATCGGCAGATAAATGGCTACCCGGTCGCCTTTTTTTATGCCTTTTGCTTTTAAGACGTTGGCGAATTTACATACTTGCTGGTAAAGCTGTTCATAAGTGAGCTTCTTAACGGCATCTTCTGCTTCACCCTGCCAGATTATTGCTGTCTTTTTCGCAATGGGGCTGTCCAAGTGACGGTCGAGACAATTATATGCAACGTTCAATCGGCCGTCGGCAAACCAGGTATGCTTGATCTGGCGATTCTTTGTGTCCCACGTGTACCGCAGGCTCTCAGTCGGCTCCTTGAACCAGGTAATGCTCTTGGCCTGGCTGAGCCAGAAGCCATCCGGGTCTTTAATCGATTGTTCCCACATTTGCTGATACTGCTGGAGGCTGTTTATATAAGCGTTAGCCTTAATTGATGACGGCGGCGGAAATGTCCGCTGTTCAGTTATAAGAGAATCAATAGCTTTTTGTTCCTGGCCCATAACACTCTCCTTGTTTTACGTGTAATTTTGGAAAATTATTACGCCCTAATAATCTATATTTATACTCTCTGATTACACGATAGACTGCAACATTTCAACCGAAAAGTTTCTGAAAAATTAGAATTTGTACCTCATGTTTAGGCTCTACAAGTGACATCGCGTTTGCAAACCGTCTCCTCCATGGATATTTGATGGTAAACTCTTGGCAGGAAAGACAAAGGAAGTAAAAGTGAGCTAAAATGAGCTAATTTTAGTCACTTTATACTTTAGGCACTTCAATATGGTTATTAGCATATTTTTGCTGTTTTTGCAGCCATAGAAATCTTTTCTCTTATGCCCGGCTTCGGTAAGCTAAGGCAGAAGATATTTCCTTGGCTGGTATCTGCACCTTCCACCCAGATGCAGCCGCCGTGCATTTCAATTATTTTTTTAGCTATAGACAGACCCAAAAACAAATCTTGCTCTGGCCGCCAATAGGGATGTTCTTTAATCCACTCCAGGCAATCGAAAATCTTATTTATCTGGCTGCTTTCAATAGTTGGGCCGTCGTCTTGCACCTCTATGATAATTTCACTGCCGATATCATTTAAACGCACCTCAACCTGACCCTTTGCAGGGATAGAGTTTATCGAATTACTAATAAGATTAGTTAAGGCTTGTACGATTCTGTCGCGATCCACATTGATAATGAGTTCCGAGTCAGGCATAAAACTTTTTAGCTCAATGTTTTTTTCTTCTGCCAGTGGTGACAAAGCTTGCACCACTTCGCAAATTATGGAGTGAAGGCTAAATTCAGTCCGCTTCAATTCCAACGCTGCGGCGTCGATTTTTGAAATGTCAAGAAAGTCACTAATAACCTTTCTGGCCCTGTCAATGGATTGGCAAGTATCCTTATTTTGCATTTGGACGTCCCTGATATTCTCGTCTGCTAACAATCTCTTGGCTGTCTCTGCCACCACAACCGCTAATTCGCTTTTTAGCTGATTCTGCTGCTTCAATTTTAGGTTTGCTCTCCTGAGTTCATCCTCGATGAGGATGCGTTCCGTAATATCTCGAGCGGTTCCCACAACTGCTATTCTATTTCCGTGGGAGTCTTTAATGATTGCTCTGGAAAGAGAAACTGGAAATATACGGCCGTCTTTTCGTTTGTGGTAAAATCCCACTTCCCAGGTGCCTCCAATACCTTGAGTTCGGATAACAGTCCTTGTATTGGCAGTCTTTGGTTTTCCCAACCAGAGCAGACTACTATCTTTTCCCAGGACATCTTCTTGCTTATATCCGTAGGTTTCACAGAAGGCCTTATTAACAAAGATAATCTTGTCATTCATATCGGTGATATAGACACTATCATTAGTGCTCATAATGGCACCTGATAGTAATCGCAGCTTGTCTTCAGCCTTTTTGTGTCTGATAGCATTTTCGACGGTTATGGGAACCGCTATAAGATAGCTTCGTTCGATGTCTTTTATCAGATAATCGTAAGCGCCGGCCCTCCAGGCCTTGACTGCTATTTCCTCATTGCCGGTTCCGGTGACAACTACAGTAGGGGTATTCTTGACCAAATCCAGGATATCAAATGCTGTTCCATCTCCCAGCGAGTAGTCACAAATTAGAATATCAAACCGTTCGCAGCCCAGAATTTTCTGGGCCTCTGAAACAGACCCGGCTATAGTGTAATCATATGGAAGTTCCTGTTCTTCTACTAATCGCTCGAAAGCTGCTTGATCGAGTTTGTCATCTTCAATCAGCAAGATTTTGTATCTCGTATTTTCCATAGTCTTATTCTCCATCCGGCAATTCACTCAAGGTCCAGTAAAGCTCAATCGCTCTGATTGCCTCCACGAACTTTTTATAATCGACCGGCTTGACTATGTAACCAGCAACACTGAGCTTAAAGCTCTCAACTATGTCACTTTCTTCTTTAGACGTGGTCAACACCACCACAGGGATCTTTTTCAGTACGTCATCAGCTTTTACGACTTTCAAAAATTCGATGCCGCCCATTTTGGGCATATTCAAATCCAACAAGATCACGCAAGGCTTTTTATTACTTTCATCTCTTAAGTGCTGCAGCGCTTCTTCGCCATTGGCTGTTAAAACCAATGGATTTAAGACCTTAAGATCCTTAAATGCCCGCTTAACCGTCATGGCATCTACATTATCATCTTCCACTAACAATACTGGCTTGTAGTTTCTCATTTTTACCCCCCACTTTCTGCTTGGGCAACGTGAAAAAGAACGTGCTTCCCTGGCCCATTTTTGACTCAACCCAAATCTGGCCTCCATGCATTTCTACAATTTTTTTCACCAGCGTCAGGCCAACGCCGGTACTTTCAACTTCATCTCGCGGTGATAATGTCTGGAATATCTGGAAAATCTTTTCAAAGTGTCTTTCCTCAATTCCCGGGCCATTGTCAACCACGCTAAACTTCCAAAATCCATTTTCCTCGACACAGCCGATTCTTATCTGGCCTTGTAGTTTATCCATGTACTTTACCGCGTTGCTCAGCAAATTCTGAAAGACCTGGACAATCCGAGTTTTTTCACATTCAATTACAGGCAATTCATTTTCAACCGTAATCGTAATGCTTTCCGGCGGAGCGACCATATCGATAATGTCTGGGACAAGCTCATTCAGATTCACCTGAGACGCTTCTTCTTTAATACGTCCTACTCTGGAGTACTGTAGGATTCCATCAATCAGGTTATGCATTCGATCTACCCGGCTCAAAAGCAACTCTATTTGCTCTCTGCCATTCTCATCAAGCTTATCTGTGTAATCGGTTGATATCCAATTAGCCAGCGTCTTAATCCCCCGCAGCGGAGCTTTCAAGTCGTGCGAAACTATGTGGGCGAAATCCTGAAGTTCCTTGTTCGAACGGCCCAGCTCTTGGTTGGCTGCTTCCAGGTTTCTGTTTAGTCTTTCCAGGGCCTGCTCTGCTTTCTTACGCTCGATAATGCCTGCCAGCATAGCGGCCACTCCAGAGAGAAAATTCTTCTCTTTGTCACTGCGGTGGTGCCCCTCCTTCGCATACATGTCAATTACACCGAGCACCTTGCCAGCAGATAGGATTGGAACACAGTAATGGCCATGAGGAGAGATGCCTTCATATCGACGCTCGTGGCGCTCATCAACACAATCTGCGAACACAATCTCACCTGATGATGCGGCCCGACCACAGATGCATTTGCCAAAGGGAACACGGGCGCAGGTGGTTTGTAACGGTTTGGGCAGGCCCCGCTGGGCTTTCATCACCAGCACCTCTGGCTCATCTTCAACTAAAAATATTGCCCCCATGGGTTCAAGCGCAAACCAAGGAATAGAAGTCATATCGTCGATAGCTCGTTCTAACATGTCCTCCAGGCTAATATTTTCTAATGAAAGACTCAGCAGTTTGCTGATAACAGCTTGAATGTCATAACTTTGCTTGGTTTCTTCTTCTGCCTTCTTGCGCTCGGCTACTTCTCTGGTTAGTCGCTCATTGGCAGTAGTTAGCTCAGCGGTGCGCTGCTCAACTCTTACCTCCAGTTGCTCCTTGGCATCGACTAATTCTGAATCGCGTAGCTGGATTTGCTCCAACATTTCATTAAACGCGTCTATAAGTAAGCCCACCTCATCACTACTCTGCTTTAAGGCTCGAGTAGAATAGTCTTTTTTTTCCGAGACGACTTTTGCGACCTCAGCCAGACTTAGAATTGGTTCGGAAATAATCTTCTGAAGTCGTGATGACACCAGGAAGGCTGCTAAAGACGAGAAGAATAGAACGGCAATAATTATGCATGTATTACGCTTGAACATGGCATACATAGGACTCATATCCGAACGCAGACAAACCGTCCCCACTACTTCTCCATCGAGAACAATAGGTTTGAATACAGTTAGGAAACCTTCACTAAAACTGAAGCCGCTTTCCTGAAACTCGGAAGGGGGTAACTTAATCTCTGTGTAATCACGATAATAAGTGGCAAAGAGCTTGCTATCTTTGTTATAAACACAGCCGAAAACAATAGAAGGTTCTACGCGAAGGGCTTGGAGTGTTTGTTTTGCATCCTCGGCATCCTGGAAGGCCAAAGCCGCTTTACAGTTTTCCGCTATCATCTCTGCCTGTGTGGACAAACTGTGCACCATTTTACTGCGAAATGTGGCGCGTTCCCAGCCGATAAATGCAACGCCTGCCAGCACCAGCGCGGTGATGCATGTCAGCATGATAATCCATATCAGCTTGTGCTTTATGGCCATGTTTTGCAAAACAAACATAATCAATTCTCTGCCCCGTCTGATGGTTTTTCTCTAACCACTCTTTTTGCCAGCCGTAAAAGCTGAGACCGGATTTTTAGTCTGGCACGTTTAGCGGCAGCAACGTTGATCTCGAAACGGACCTTTTTATCCTCGATAATGAAATTGATTATCCCGCCGGATTCAAGAAAACCGGCTGTCTCTTCCACAGTTAGTACAGACGAACCTTCCAGTGTCTCTATGATTTGCTCAAAATTCTCTTTCTCTGAAGAACAAATAAACAGCAGGTGACATTTCCTGAGAGCTTCAATTTTCCTTTGCAGTTTGGATTTATCCTTCTCGCTGGATTTCTTCAATTCTTCGAAGCCCTTAAACCGCTTTATAACAAGTTTCTTGCCCTTAGCCTGCTTATCCTTAACAGGGTCAAGGGCGTCGCCGAACGGGTCTTTACCAATGATGCCTATAATTATTGGCTCATTGCTATCGGCCATTTTTTCTTTGGGCCAGTCAACAAACTTTATGAAGTTGTATAAGAACGCGGCTTTAATTTGGTACTCCCGGCTTTGCCCAGAATCATCCTTAGCCTCTGCTGCCAGAGGCATCAGAATCAAGAACAGAGCCAAAACTACAAAGATGTAAGCTTTAATTCTCATATTGTTTAACACATACAAAACGATTTTTGTCATCTATCTTTTGTCCCGCATTTCAGAACTAAAATTTGTAAGTTACACTTGCCATTATTCGCCGGTCGACCTTGTCTGCACCAATCCACCCCACTGGATTTGATTCATAATGTTTGTCGTTAAAAAGGTTAAAGGCAGTTAACGCAAATTCGAGATTATCCTTCAGCTTATAAGCAATCCGGGCATCAAGAGTGATATAAGGGTCTACTTTTTGGGGCGAAGATAAACGACCCAATGCGGGGTTAGCTGCATCATATATCTCATAAAACTTATCAACGTAATGAAAGGTTAAACCGGATGACCATTTGCCCGATTTTGCGTGGAAGCCAAAATTAACCATATTTTTGGGGTCCACTTCCAAACTGCCGAGGTCACTGCGATGAATCCTCTGATAAGTATAATTAGCGAAACCGGTTAACCAGTCAGTGAACAAAAAATCAAAACCCAATTCCAATCCATGCTGGTGGCCATTAACTGCATTTCTGGGAGTGATAGTAAAGTCGTTAGGAATTAGCCCCCGGTACTCATTGTAGAAAATCGAAGACTTTAATTTAATTCGTTTGGTCACTTGGCCATAGTATGCTAACTCGTAAGAGGTAATTTTCTCTTCATTCAAAGAAGGGTTGAATTTATTAGATAATATATTGCCCCAACCATAGAGCTGAGCAAGAGAGGGCAGATAGTAGCCGCTGGCAATGGTTGCTGCAATACGGTCATTTTTCCTCGGCTTATAGATAATGCTGCCCCGTCCGAGACCAACCAAATCCACTCTGGAGAAATACTCAACTCTGCCTCCCAGGGTAAAAATAAGTCGGTCAGTGGCGTGATATTCATTTTCTGCCTTTATAGCATAGTCTTCAATATCGCTTGTATGCTTGCTACCAGTGTTGTTTTTAACGATAAAATGGACTTTCTTTGCAAACCCACCTATGCTGGTAATATTCTTGCCCCATTTGAAGATGCGCATAACTTCAAGCTCATAATTGTGGTCATCCACACTGAGCAACCTTTGCACAGCGTTTTTAAACTGTTTATTATAGAAACCTCGTACCCAGAAGTTAGGCCGGTCATATCGCAGAGTAAAATAGGTGTTTCGTACATTCGTACAGTGTCGGGAGATTGCATCATCGCTATAACGCTGTCGAAAGTCCGCAGTAATGGATGATTCGTCATCAAAATGATAAATAACCCTTCCCGCCCCATAATTAGTGCGGGTATCTTCGTGCATAAAATAGTCCCTTGGAGACGACGTATAGTTAGACTTAAAATAGCCTGCTGTGACACTGTAGTCCCAGTTTTTCAAGCTTCCGCCGTGCAGCAAGCTGCTGCGCCAGGTATCGTGATTGCCGCTGACCATTGTTACTTGGGCTCCTTTTAATTGCTTGGGGGTCTTGGTGACGATATTGATTACTCCACTAAAGGCAGAACCACCGTAGAACACCCCTCCGGGCCCCTTAACAATCTCAATGCGCTCGATTTCCTCCAAAGATACAGGTATTAGATTAAGATATGTGTGATTCACATGGTGCAGATATGCACTGCTGCCATCAAGCGTAATGAGGA
The DNA here is from genome assembly GCA_046760285.1 of Sedimentisphaerales bacterium. Taxonomy (GTDB): domain Bacteria; phylum Planctomycetota; class Phycisphaerae; order Sedimentisphaerales; family Anaerobacaceae; genus JBHIDV01. The sequence continues at coordinate 2,708 of JBHIDV010000037.1, read as the reverse complement.
CATGTTGAGCATCAGCGAACCCCCGGACACCTACAGCATGGCTACTTACAGAAGGCTCCCTTACCTGGACTCCGGCCACATTCCTTAATACATCAGCAATATTTAAGGCTCCTGATTGTCTGATATCCTCGGCAGTAATAATTTCTACACTTGATGCTGCCTCGGTAATAGGTTGTAGCCTCTTACTGGAAGCAAATACGACCGGCACTTCCATCAACTCCTCAAGAGACATCTCAAAGAAATCGTCTTGCTTGTTTGGGTCTTGCTGGTCTGCCAATACCTGTGCACCAACGCTAAGCAAAATCGAGAACATAGCTAAACTTATTAGACTAAAAGTCTTAATTCTCATTTTTTAGCACCTACCAAATCTTTTGTAATCACCCACATCTATATTTCTCATAGACCAGGTTAGAATCGATAAGTTAGCGAAATTCCAACTGCTGCTGCATGGGAACGATAGTCGCCTCCATTATCGCGGCCGCCAAATGCGAGCAGGCGTTTGTTTATGTCCTTGTCGATCCAGCCCAACAAATTGTATCCATCCAGACGAATCTTAAGATTTGGGGACAGTTCATATTGCAGCCCCAGGTTAAGATATACACTTGTTCCAAAAGCAGTGTCGTGGCCCGGCACCCAATTATCAGTCATCCCTCTGCCACCTTGCTCTACTGGTGCGATCTGCCACTCTGCCCAGTCTTTCCTGCCGGGATAACCCCAATAAACATATACAGAACCGTCTGTGGCCCATTTTTCGTCCAGATCATATCGCCAATTAAGTTTGCTGATGTGATTGCTCCAGGCGGCTAAGTCATTTCCAAAACCATAAGGCTCAGTAGTTATCATTGTGCTTGCACCTGAAGCTAATTCAAAATCGATCAACTTCGTGTAACCATGGGACAGGGAAATCATTGTTTTCTTGGTCTTATAGATTGCTTCAACTTCAAAACCATATGTCTGCAGATCTCCCTGGGGGCCGGCCTCCCATTCCGCCCAATCCCATCCGACCACCTCCTGGTCGTGGTAAAACACCGCCCCTGCAAACCATAGATTTCTATTGTGCTGACGTTCGTATCTTAATTCGTATGCGTCAAGCTGCTCCGTTTCACTATCTTTGCCGTTTCGGTCCCAGTTCAGTTTCATTTGATGGCCGAGCTGCGTACGCGCTGACCGCGATGCCATCAGCTTGAATGTGTCTGCTTCGCTCGGTGTGTGCACCACGGATAATCGTGGGGAATACATCGGGTCGGTAAAGGTGTGCCAGTCAATTCGTCCACCAAGAAAAGTTGTCCATTTGTCATTAAGCTTCCATTGCCACTCGCCCAACAGGGAGGGAGTATCCGTTGACCACCGCGGCAATCTACTACCTTCCGTCTTGGGGTCGTATAGAAACGACGACGTCGAGTCACTGGCAGGGCTATGCGGAAAACCGGGACTTTTCAGACCGAACTCCTCATGCGACCACTCGCCACCAAATGCCAGTGAGTGATGCTTATCAGGCGTCCATCTGGCCAGTATTCTGCCTTGATACTCGTCCTCTCGACTGGAGTCTCGGATATTATGAAGGTATTCGAAGTCGAACATGTCGAAACTGAGCGTATAGTCCACAGAGAGACTGTCGCTGATGCTCTGGACATAGCGGGCAAGTGCTGTGGCCTGCTGATATCCATTGCCACGGTAGGGGTCATAGAAATCGAACCTCGTGCCGGCATGGAAATCATAGCCGCCCCGTGTCCAGCGCAGCCAGAGGTCGAAGTCACCGTTGGTGTATTGACCGAAGACCTTGAATCTTGGCAGGCCGCGATATGGTTGGTTGTCCCGCGGAAGGATGTGGTCAGCCACAGAGCCGGCCGGCCATACCTTGGTGGTATTGTCGGGATAGCTGGTATTGCCGCCATAGACCATGGGAGCATCCTCGCTGTCGGCGCCGACGTATTTGTCGGCTCCGGCATAAAGGAAAATTCCCGAATCTTTGTCAAATTTTTTGCCGTGTTTGATTTCCCAGGAATAAAACTCCTCGATGGCCCCCAATCGAGCTGTGAACTCTGTTCCCTGGAATGTCATCGCATTTTCGGTAACGATATTGATAACCATAGCCAGAGCACCGGGGCCGTACAGGGCTGAGCCTGGGCCTCGAACAACGTCGATGTGGTGGATGTCTTTGAGCATTGGAAGGTCACGTTCGCTAAAGGCGCCCATGTAGCCTTTATGGTTCATTTGGCGACCATTTACTAACAAAAGAAACTTGTCATCGCGGTCGGAAATAATACCTCGCAGCCCTAAATGCTTGTGCTGACAGGGGTGATATATCATCTGCAAGTTCGGCACCATGATGTCCAGTAATTCATCCAGGTTACGAGCGCCGCAGCGCTGAATATCCTCTTTTGTGAGTGTTGTGGCTGTTGACGGACTTGTTCGAGGTGTAGTGGCAGTCAAAGCTCCTGGAGTCTCGATTGACACCTCCATCAATTCTTCGAGTGACATTTCAAACAAATCTTCCGGCTGATTTGCGTGCAGTTGCTGCGCGAACAACTGCCCACAAAGACCGGACAGAAGCAAAACCAGAGCCAAGACCATCAGGTTGTAGGCTCTAATTCGTCTCATTTTCTACTTTATTAATCTCATTTCAAAATCTATAGGTCAGCGACACCCCAATTGCAGGAGGCTGTATTCTGTACTCGCCGGGGTAATTATCATTAAAGCCAACGCGT
>JBHIDV010000036.1:0-12410 GCA_046760285.1 Sedimentisphaerales bacterium | reverse complement strand
AAGGGCGGCAGGCCTGCTGTGAACGTAGCCGACAGGGACGGAGTTTGCGCTAAGCCGTGTTTAATTTATGACGACTTACCTATCTGTATATATCGGGTCCCTCCTTCTGGCGATGCTAATTACCCCACTTGTAATTTACATTGCACAGGCACTTAAAATTTATGATGAGCCTGGCGCCAGAAAGGTGCACGCTTGCTCTGTCCCGCGCATTGGAGGTGTTGCAGTCTTCCTATCGGTGATTGCTCTTGTGGTCACGGTACTATTCTTGGATAATAGTGTCGGAGACGCATTCCGCAGGATACGCATCCAGATGGTGATGCTATTGGCAACCAGCTCGCTTGTTTTCGTGTTAGGTTTTATCGATGATCTGCGTGGAATAAGAGCTCGGCATAAACTCTTAGCCCAAGTTATGGCCGCAGCTGTATTGTGCCTAGCTGGCGTTCGAATTAATTCCCTAAATTTTGTAAACCTGTTCACCCTTCGTTTTGGCTGGGTCTCATTTCCAATTACTATCTTTTGGGTTGTAGCTATTACCAATGCTGTAAATCTTATAGATGGTCTTGACGGGCTTGCAGCCGGTATTTGTGCCGTAACTTGTGCGGTGATCGCTGCTTTTGCTTTTAACAGTGGCCAGCCGGTGATGGTGATACTGATGCTTGCTTTGTTAGGTAGCTTGTCAGGATTTCTATTGTTTAACTTCAATCCAGCCCGAATCTTTTTGGGTGATTGCGGCAGTATGTTCCTTGGTTTTTTTCTGGCCTCGGCCAGTGTTATATGCGCCATGAAAACAGGGACAGTTGTAGCTCTTGCTCTGCCAGCGCTTGCCTTGGGTCTGCCAATATTTGATACGGTCTTCAGCATGTTTCGTCGATTTCTCAAGCGGCGTGGGATAATGTCACCGGACCGTGGTCATCTGCACCACAGATTGGTTGATATGGGATTTCGTCAACGTCATGTTGTGATTGCGATGTATGCGATAACGGTTATAGCCGCAGGGTTAGGGATGTTTATGATGCTCGCTCGCGGTGCTGGTGCTATTGGCATATTCTTCTGTGTGCTTTTGCTTTTAGCGTTAGTGTTTCACCTGGCTGGTGCTGTCCGATTGCGGGACACTATAGCTGGCTTGAGGAAAAAATATGTGATTTCTCGTCAGATGAAGCTGGAAATGGAAAATTTCGAGAAAGCTGAACTTCACTTTCGACAAGCCGAGACCTTTGAGCAATGGTGGCAAGCAACCTGTGTAGCCGCCGACAAAATGGGCTTTGTAAGGAGCGCATTACCTTTAACCAATCGTGATGGAAGTAAGCGAATATTAGTTTGGCAGCAAAATGACACAGATATTCAACCATACGAGATCAGCGAGATGACCTTACCTGTCCGCGATCGTCGTGCTGGTTCACTGTTGAAGTTAGAAGTTCAGGTTTACGCAAATGGGTCTCTCGAATCCGCTGGCCGACGCGTGGCACTCTTTGCCCGGCTGATTGAGGAACATAGCGTTGGAAATCTACCTAAACAACACCAGACATACTTGGATACTCGGCTTTGAGGCTGCAAAGTAACCAGCCAAGGCTGAAAAGCAAACATAGATAGGTGACGGATAAGGTCGAGTTCCTTAAGTGACATGTAATGCTTTATGTAATTGCTTAGATTTACTTTTGTTTCTACTTATTTTTTATGCCATATAGGCCTCGGATTTTGATATTTGATAATTCTATCATTTTTTATTTCTGTCGTTCATTTCTTTAGAAGGATGGAGAAAAGTTTTGCAAACGTGGTGTAGAACAAATGAACGAGGTTACTATTCGTATTGAAAAGCTAAGTAAGCAATACCATGTCAGAACTTCAGAAGCCTGAGCCGAGAAGTAGAATGCCATGGAAAGTCCAGGAATGACGAACTCGTTCTGGCAGGACCGGCCAACTTTCGTTACGGGGGCAACAGGGCTGTTAGGTAGCTGGTTAGTACGTCGGTTAGTGGAATCAGACGCGGATGTGGTATGCCTGGTACGAGATTGGGTGCCGCAGTCCGAATTGGTGCAATCAGGCGTGATTGAACAGGTCAAAGTGGTGCGGGGAGACGTGCGAGATCAAGCACTGCTGGAGCGAACGCTGGGTGAGTATGAAATCGATGCTGTGTTCCATTTAGCAGCCCAAACCATCGTAACAATTGCCAACCGTAACCCGGTCTCCACTTTTGAGACAAACATTGGTGGGAGCTGGGCGATGTTGGAAGCCTGCCGACGTAGTCCTACGGTGAAGCAAATTGTAATGGCTTCATCAGACAAAGCTTATGGTGATCAAGAGCAGTTACCCTATGATGAAAACACTGCTCTTGAAGGCCGACACCCTTACGATGTGAGTAAGTCCTGCGCAGACCTGATTGCTCGTTCCTATGCCCATACTTATGATTTGCCTGTAGTAATCACACGATGTGGCAACTTGTATGGTGGTGGTGACATGAACTGGAACCGTCTTATTCCAGGAACCATACGTTCAATTTTACGTGGCCAGCGTCCGATCATTCGCTCTGATGGAAATTACATTCGTGATTACTTCTATGTGGAAGATGGTGCTGCTGCTTACATGTTATTAGCAGAATGTTTGGCGGCCCGCAGTGAACTATGCGGCGAAGCATTTAACTTTTCTAATGAGCTACAGGTTACAGTGTTGGAGTTAGTGCAGCGAATCCTTGCCCTGATGGATTCAGAATTACAGCCAGAGGTGCTCAATGAAGCGAGCAACGAGATCGGTCATCAGTATCTGAGTGCAAGCAAGGCGCACAAGATGCTTGGCTGGTCGCCTCTGTTTGATCTGGACGGGGGATTGCAAAGAACAATAGCATGGTACAAGAAATTCTGGGCAAATGATGGGTAGGGCGAAGGAATTGAGAGAACAAATCTTGGAACGGGTTGTACAATATCAAGCAGCTGCTTTCCCATCTGGTAATTTTGTCCCCGGTAAGACACCGGTCCCAGTATCTGGTAAGGTGTTTGATGCTGCAGAACTGCAGTATTTAGTGGACAGCTCACTTGATTTCTGGCTAACAACTGGACGATTTGCCGAAAAGTTCGAGCACGAATTTGCTCGTTTCCTCGGTCTTCATCACGCAATTTTAGTGAATTCTGGTTCATCAGCGAATCTATTAGCATTAGCGTGTTTGACCTCACCTAAACTGGGTGGTCGACGTTTGCGGCCCGGTGATGAGGTGGTCACCGTGGCGGCAGCGTTTCCTACAACGGTAAACCCCATCGTGCAGAACCGGTTGATTCCGGTATTCGTGGATGTGGAGATTCCAACTTACAGCGTAAAAGTAAGCCAGCTTGAGTCAGCCATAAGTAAACGCACACGTGCAGTGATATTTGCGCATACTTTGGGTAATCCTTTTGATTTGTCAACAGTGACGAGTTTTGTAAAAAAATATAATCTGTGGTTCGTCGAAGATTGCTGTGATGCTGTAGGCAGCACGTACCAAGGTCGTCACATAGGTACGTTTGGAGACTTAGCTACGGTGAGCTTTTATCCAGCACATCATATTACGATGGGAGAAGGCGGGTGTGTCTTAACGGACAGGCCTTTATTAAAGAATTTAGTGCAATCATTCAGAGATTGGGGACGTGACTGTTGGTGTGAACCGGGCAAGCAAAACACCTGTGGTAAGCGCTTTGAGTGGCAGCTTGGTGAGTTGCCTGGCGGCTATGACCATAAGTATATCTACTCACACATTGGCTATAATCTAAAACTAACGGATATGCAGGCAGCAGTGGGTGTAGCCCAGTTACAAAAGTTGCCTGGCTTTATTCAGGCACGACGTCGCAATTTTGCTGCTCTGTACGAGGGGCTTAAGCCCTACGAAGATTTTTTTATCCTGCCCCAGGCTACACCAGGCGCAGAACCGAGCTGGTTCGGCTTCCCCATTACTGTGCGGGAGGATGCACCTTTTAAACGCAACGACCTGGTGCAGTTTCTGGAATCGCGAAAGATTGGCACACGCTTGCTCTTTGGAGGGAACCTGTTGTGCCAGCCAGCCTATCAGGATGTCCCGTATCGTACGGTAGGTAGTCTGGAGAATACGAACTGCGTAATGAAAAATACCTTTTGGATAGGTGTGTTTCCCGGAATCACTGGGCAAATGATTGACTATACACTGGAGACATTTGCTACTTTTGTAGCTAAACGTGCGCTGGGAAGGAGGCGTGCAAGATGGAAAATATCCCAGTTGTGATCTTGTGCGGCGGTAGGGGCACTCGCCTGGCAGAAGAAACAGATGTTCGCCCTAAACCTTTAGTAGAAATTGGCAGCCGACCCATCCTTTGGCATATCATGAAGCACTACTCGAGTTACGGCTTCCGTGAGTTTGTGCTGGCTCTGGGATTTAAGGGCGAGCAAATCAAACGTTACTTTCTTGATTTTTATGCGTTAGGTCAAGACTTCACTGTGTCATTGCAAGATGGACAAGTTCGCACACTCAATCGTAATGACATGGAGCAATGGCAGGTGCATCTAATCGATACGGGTAAGCCAACTTTGACAGGGGGGCGACTAAAGCACTTGGAGCATCTGATAAGTGGTGGCACCTTTATGATGACCTACGGGGATGGTGTTTGCAATGTAGATTTAGCTAAGCTTCTGGCCTTTCACCGCTCGCATGGTGGCCTTGTTACGCTAACCGCCATTAGACCCCCAGCCCGTTTCGGCGCGCTGGTGTTTAATGGCAAACAGATTCACCGATTCAAAGAGAAATCCACGTTGAGTGAGGGGTGGATCAATGGTGGTTTCTTTGTAATCGAGCCTGAGGCCCTCAAGTTCATCGAAGAAGATGTTATGTGGGAGCATGACCCGATGGAACGTTTGGCTGCCGAAGGACAGTTGTACGCCTACCAGCATGAGGGTTTCTGGCAATGCATGGATACTCTCCGTGATCTAAGGTATTTGCAATCGCTGTGGGAAAGTGGAAATCCTCCCTGGAAGACGTGGTGAATCTCCTAAGTCTTTCCATAGTAAGACATGGTTAATTTTTTGGCAAGAGACTTGGATGATACCATCATACACACTGGGGGATGGTGGGATGAGATACATAGAAGTAAAGCGATTGGTGAGCTTCCATAACAGTTCAAATCGTTTCTCGGGAAATTAATCTGATTTATTGAAGACATAATTCTTATCGAGGCATCGCCAAATGAAGTACCTAAAATCACTTGAACCCTTGTTTATATTTGAGATGGCGAATAACCACATGGGTGATGTTGAGCACGGCCTTAGAATCATAAAACAGATATATGAAGTCTGTAAGGGCTTCAGTTTCAATTTCGGATTCAAGCTGCAATATCGTCACCTTGATACTTTCATACATGCGAATTTCAGGGCTCGAACAGACTTCAAATATGTCAAGCGTTTTTCGAATACTCGGCTTGAACCACATCAATTGAAAGCGCTCCAGGACGAGATGAACAAGCTCGGATTTGTAACCATTTGCACACCCTTTGACGAGCGGTCTGTCGACCTGATCGAAGAGCATGATTTTGATGTCATCAAAGTTGGCAGTTGCTCATTCACCGACTGGCCGCTCTTAGAGCGCATTGTAAGAACCAACAAGCCCATCATAATATCCACAGCTGGCGCCACTTTAGGAGATATTGATAAGGTAGTCAGCTTCTTTGAACATAGAGATAAAGATTTCGCTCTCATGCACTGCGTGGGCCAATATCCTACGGCGGATGCTCACCTGCAGTTGAATCAGATAAGCCTTCTCAAGCAGAGATATCCTCAAGTTAGCGTTGGGTATTCCACACATGAGAGTCCAGATAATGTAGATGCTATTAAGATGGCTATCGCAGCCGGTGCTACAATATTTGAAAAGCATGTCGGCGTGCCGACTGGACAAATTCATCTGAATGCATACTCGGCTACTCCAGAACAAATCCAGCAATGGTTGCAGGCAGCTAACCATGCTTTTGAAATGTGTGGTGTTTCGGACAAACGCCCAGAATTCAGCGAAGCAGAAATGTCAAGTTTGCTATCCCTACGCCGAGGGGTATTCGCCAAGCGACCAATCAAGATGGGTGAAAGAATAGAGCCAGCGGATGTTTTCTTTGCTATCCCTGTCCACGAAGGTCAGATAACTGCCAATGACATGTCAAAATATACGGAATTTTATGCCGAGACTGACATTGAAGTGAATGCGGCTGTACTAGCGTCGAACACTACAAAGAGGGAGATTCGAGAAAAGGTATATAACATTGTGCAGCGAGTGAAAGAATTTGTACGTAAGAGCGGGGTGGTCATACCGCCAAAGGTCGATCTCGAAATATCCCACCACTACGGTATTGACCTTTTCGATAAGTTCGGACTCACGATGCTTACCGTTGTGAACCGCGAATATTGTAAGAAATTGGTTATCCTGCTGCCGCAACAGGAGCATCCTGAACAATATCACAAGCAGAAAGAAGAAACCTTCAATATCCTGTACGGTAATGTATGGCTCAATGTGGATGGAAGTACGAGGCACTGTAAAGCCGGAGAAGTAGTCACGGTAGAAGCAGGCGTCAAACATAGTTTCGGCACCGACACAGGAGTGATCATTGAGGAGATATCGTCAACGCACTATGTGGATGACTCGTATTACACTGACCCGGTGATCATGCAGAATGGACATCGTAAGACCCTGTTAACGTATTGGCTGGATTAGCCTGCTTTTGAGGTGGAGGTACGGTGAAAACGATTATCTGGGATGTGGACGACGTGCTCAACGACCTGATGCAAACATGGTTCGAGCACTGGTGGCTGCCTTCTCATCCCCACTGCTCGGTAAGCTACGACCAGATCTCAGAGAACCCACCGCATGAACTATTAGGTGCCAACAAATCTGAATACTTGGCATCTCTGGACGAATTTCGGCTTTCCGAAATTGCTACAGAGGTGGTCCCTGTCCCAGAAGTGTTGGCCTGGTTTCATGCGTATGGAGATAATTTTCGACACCTAGCGCTCACAACCACACCTCTACGCAGTGCGCCTGGCTCAGCAGCATGGGTTATGCGTCATTTTAGTCGGTGGATTCGCTCCTTTCACGTAGTTCCTTCTCCCCGCCAAGGTGAACAGATACCGCTCTATGACAAATCCAAAGAGGACTTTCTGCGATGGTGGGGTAAGGTAGACATATTGGTGGACGATAGCCCGGTGAATGCGGCACTGGCTGAGGCGATAGGGATTCAGGCTGTGCTGATACCACGTCCATGGAATCAAAGTAGATTGACATTAGCTGAAGCCCTCGACATTTTGACAAAATTGATATAGTAAATTCGAGCAAACGGCTTCTGTCAGAAATTCAAACAATAATTAAGCGCTGATGAAGTTATCAGATTATGTGATTCGACGTATTGCCCAAGAGGTAAGGCATATATTTCTTTTGGCTGGCGGCGGCTGCATGCATCTGGTGGACTCCGTCGGTAGATGCCGGGACATCGAGTATATCTGTAATCTCCACGAGCAAGCCTGCGCTATTGCGGCCGATGCCTACGGTCAGTATACAAACAATCTTGGGGTAGCGTTGGTGACAACGGGGCCAGGGGGCACCAACACTCTAACCGGGGTAGCTGCAGCTTGGCTGGATTCTACCCCCTGTTTATTTATTTCGGGCCAGGTCAAACGAGGTGACCTCGCTGAAAAACGCGGGGTTCGACAGATGGGATTTCAGGAAATCAACATCGTGAAGATAGTCAACTCCATCACAAAATATGCGGTGACAATTACTGAACCAGCTTCTATTAAGTACCACCTGGATAAAGCGCTCTACCTTGCCAGGACCGGCCGACCCGGGCCTGTTTGGATCGATATTCCACTGGATGTGCAATCTGCCGAGATTAATGAGAGTAGATTGGGAGGTTTTGACGCTAACGAAATCACCAGTATCTTTGATCCAGATTTACTCAGGCAGCAGGTAAGTGAAGCAATACAGCTTTTCAATCAGGCCAACAGACCGGTCGTGCTGGTCGGAAATGGGGTAAGGCTGGCGAAGGCTAAAGAAGCTTTCTTGCAGTTAGTAGAAATTCTAAAAGTGCCAGTTCTGACTACATGGAAGGCGATTGATTTCTTACCGGAATCTCATCCCCTTTTTGCAGGCCGACCAGGTTCGGTGGGACAGCGCGGAGCAAATTTTGCTCAGCAGAATTCAGACTGGATAATGACCATGGGAGCGCGTCTTGATTTTGGACAGACGGGGTATAACCACAGCAACTTTGCTCGCGCAGCCAAGAAGATTATTGTGGACATTGATCCGGCTGAAATTCGTAAGATTATGATGCCCATCGATGTGGCTGTGTGTGCTGATGCAAAAGCCTTTATTCGGGAGTTCATTCTGCAAAGTGGCGAGATTATACCTCAAGACCGTACTGGTTGGTTGCTACGGTGCAAGGATTGGCAACGTAGGTACCCCGTCGTGTTGCCTGAATACTGGGATGTACAGGGGTATGTGAATGACTATGTGCTAATAGAAGTGTTATCTGATGAGATGTCCAGTGACGACCTATTAGTGCCAGGCAGCTCCGGGGCTTGTAGTGAACGTACTATGCAGACCTTCAAAGTAAAAGAGGGCATGCGCATCTTCAATAGCGAGGGACTGGGACCTATGGGATTTGGACTGCCCGCCAGCATAGGTGGATGTTTAGCCAGCGGCAGGAAACGGACGGTGTGTATTGATGGAGATGGAGGATTTCAACTGAATATCCAAGAATTAGAAACTGTTAAGCGCCTGAATCTACCTATCAAGTTTTTCGTGCTGAGTAATCAAGGCTATGCCTCTATCCGGGCAACGCAGAGCAACTATTTTAGGGGGCACTTCGTTGGTAGTAGCCCATCGAGTGGGCTGTCCCTGCCAGATATCCTCAGGGTTGCTGCTGCCTATGGTCTTTCCGTTGCTCGAATCCAAGAGCATACGGATATCAGGCAGCAAGTCCGCCAGGTATTAAAATCGGATGGACCGGTTGTATGTGAGGTTATGGTGCTGCCTGATCAGGGCACGATGCCGCGGCTTTCTTCCACGCAGAGGTCGGATGGCTCAATGGTTTCTAAACCGTTGGAAGATTTATGGCCTTTCTTGGATCGGGAAGAATTCAAGAGTAACATGATAATTTCATAAAAATGAGAAATAATTGTAGAGTTTGCGGCAATAAACTTTTCGCAGAACCATTGCTACGATACGAGAATATGCCAAGGGCTGCTCAATTTCTGCCAGACGCAGAGTCGCTTGAGAGCGATAAAGGAGTTGATCTGGAAATCTGTCAGTGTTCAGGTTGTGGATTGGTGCAGCTAAGCAACGACCCCGTCCCTTATTATAAGGAAGTTATACGGGCTGCTGCTATTTCAGAGGAAATGAAAGACTTCCGAAGGAAGCAATTCGAAAGCTTCATACAAAAATATTCCCTTAAAAGAAAGAAAGTTATTGAGATCGGATGTGGTCGAGGAGAATACCTGTCCATTATGCAGCAATTTGGTGTGGATGCTTATGGATTGGAGTATTCAGCAGAATCTGTGACGCAGTGTGTCAAAAATGGTCTAAAGGTTTCAAAAGGATTTATCCAAAGCAGTACTTATAAGATAAACCATGCTCCATTCGATGCCTTTTTTATCTTGAATTTTCTTGAACATTTACCTGACCCAAATGCAACCCTTACAGGAATATGCAACAATTTGACAGATGACGCTATAGGACTTGTCGAAGTACCAAATTTTGATATGATTTTGAGAAACAAACTTTTCTCTGAATTCATATCCGATCATCTATTCTATTTTACTAAGGAAACTTTAACTACAACCTTAAGGCAAAATGGCTTTGAAATTATTGACTGTCATCAAGTATGGCACGAGTACGTCATTTCTGCCATTGTAACAAAAAGGGCAAAGCTGGACCTATCGCATTTTTACCAATATCAGTCGCAACTTAAAAATGAAATAGAAGAATATATTCGTCGTTTTAAGGATAAAAAAGTAGCAATATGGGGTGCCGGTCATCAGGCACTCGCAATTATTTCTTTAATAAATTTAGCCGGCAAAATCAGGTATGTTGTTGACTCAGCTCCGTTTAAGCAGGACAAGTTTACGCCGGCAACACATGTTCCCATCGTTTCTTCTGACGCACTTGACTCGGACCCGGTAGATGCTGTTATTGTTATGGCGGCTAGTTACTCTGATGAAGTAGCAAAGATTATACGACAAGAGTTTGATAGAAATATACATATTTCTATATTGAGAGATTTCGGATTGGAAATTATTTAATATGATAAATGGTATTTATTACAATCCTACTGCTATTTTTTTTGGTAAAGGTATGGAATCCAAGGTGGGAGAGGAGGTTGCAAAATACTCTCAAAAAGTGTTGCTGCATTTTGGTTGTGCAAGTTTTAAAAAAAACGGATTATATGACAAGGTTGTAGCTTTTCTGAAAGCTGCTGGGGCAAGCTTTGTTGAGCTTGGCGGGGTAAAGCCCAATCCTCGTGCGGGTTTAGTGTATGAAGGAATAGAAATTTGCAGGAAAGAAGGCATAGATTTCATTCTAGCCGTAGGAGGCGGCAGTGTTATTGATTCTGCAAAGGCAATAAGCATAGGGGTTCCTTGGAAGGGTGATTTCTTTGATTTTTTTGAAGGCACGGCAGTTCCTGAAAAAGCGCTTAAGGTTGGGACTATATTGACGGTGCCCGGCTCCGGGAGCGAGTCCAGCACTGCTGCAGTCATTACACATGAGGAGAAAGGGAGGAAGAAGGATTATGCCAATCCGATGATGGCGCCCGTGTTTTCAATCTTAAACCCAGAGGTAACGTGCACACTATCAGAGGCCCAGACAGCTTGTGGTATAGTGGATGCAATTTCGCATGTTTTGGAAAGGTATTTTACAAACACGTTGTACGTGGACTGCACAGACAGGATTGGTGAGAGCCTGCTTAAAACGCTAATGAAATATGCAGTCTTGGTCAGGAAAGAGCCGGACAATTATGATGTCCGGGCAGAAATAATGTGGGCATGCAAGCTTGCCCATGACAATACCGCAGGATTTGGCCGGAAGCAGGACTGGTCGTCCCACTGGATTGCGCATGAAATTGGGGCAGTATATGATGCGCCGCACGGCGCAATTTTGGGGGTTGTTTTTCCGGCTTGGATGGAGTTCGTGCATAAGGAAAATGAGCAACGGTTTTTGCAGCTTGCGGAAAGGGTGTTTGACATTGATACTGGCTTTATTGGTTCCGAAGAGGCAGTAGATCTTGCCATTGGCAAGTTCAAAAAGTTTTTAAAAGACATTGGAATGCCAACAACATTGCGCGAACTTGGCATAAAGGATAAGACGCGTTTTGCCGAGATGTCAGAGAAGTGCGTGATCGGGATGAAAAGCGGCACCATCGGGAACTTTGTCTCCTTGCCTTCTGCGGACATAATGAAAATACTTGAGATTGCATATTAAGCAATGCAAAAGAAAGGTGGATTACTAAATCAGTAATTTTAAGTACACAAATACAAAGTAAAAATCCTCTGCAGCAGATGCTTGTGGTTAAAACGAAAAAACAGAAAGGAGGCGTGGTTTATGAGCTTTGGAAAACACGGCGCAGGGTACTTTGACCACAGGACGCTCTATCATATTGACCGGCTTCACGCGTGGAAGCACGACTCATACTTCCCTCCGGTAGTGGTTGAAATCAACCCTACTTCTGCATGCAATCAACGGTGCAGATATTGCTATGTGGCGGGCAGGACGAGCGGAACAATGGATGATGATCTACTCCTAAAGATAATGTCACAATTACCTGATGCAGGGGTTAAGGCAGTTGTGTTCCAGGGGACTGGCGAGCCACTTTTGCACAAGGAGCTGCCAGAGTCCATTGAGGTTGGTGCAAAAAATGGCTTGGCCATGAGCGTAACCACAAACGGCGTTCTGCTAAACAAAAGAATGCAGGAGAGGATATTAAAGCACTTAAGATATATTAAATTCAGCAATTTGGAAAAGGAACCAAAAAGGTATGCATACGACCACAGTTGCACTGAGAAGCAGTGGGAAACGCTCATAAAAAATATTAAAGACGCGGTGGCTACAAGAGAGGAGCAAGATTTGGAGATTCTTTATCTTTCAACTGTTTACCTAACCAAGGAAAGCTTCCATGAGGCCTACGACATACTAAAGTACCTGAAGGAGCTTGGGATTGATTACGTTTCAATCCAGGAGGCCATTCCGAATGAGTATTCTTATGCAGGGAAAGAGCCCCTGGCCTCCAGCCTTTTTACCGAAGAGGAGATAGCTGAGATGAAAAAGAAAGTTTTGACACTGAAAGACAAGGATTTCTTTGTCAAAGTCAGGTTCCCCCTGACCGACGATACTTTCACCAATGGAAGGTATGCGGACTGCTGGGTGGACAACTGGTGCCAGGGGATAAAATTCA
>JBHIDV010000035.1:0-12749 GCA_046760285.1 Sedimentisphaerales bacterium | reverse complement strand
GTTAAAATGAGCAATGGCTCTTCCTATTTTGCCTAAAATTGTGTTCAACCGCCAAAAACCTTCTTGACAGTGATAATAAAATAGGTAAATTAAGAAAGTGTGGTTATTTTGTCTGAGCCCCTGTATTTTTTCTGGCTTTACTGGAGGAAGGTGGAAGCAGGGGCTCTTGCTTTACAGTGCATATTTCAAAGGATTCCGATACTACAATCGTCGTATTTTCTTACAGGTAGTTAGTAATAATTGGGGTTGGGGTGTTCTTTTTTTTCTCGCCTCCTCCCACGCTATTTAGACTTCACGGTTAAATAGGCGGTGTAATATTCTTATCATTTTCTGTCCATGATAGCGATATTTCTTATTGGCATTCATAATTATTCAAACGAAGGCTGGTCGATAAGCAATGTATGAGACTAAAACCAAACAAATAGGGATTTAGAAAGGTGCAGACGTCGATAAATATGCACTTAGCCCCTTGATTGTGGATGTTCTTTTTGTTAAAATAATAAGGTTGTAGGTTGGCTGAAACTTATACCACAAGCTAATTTGGAGGTGGAAATATGGAACGTTATCGTTTGATATTGGCTGTACTTATTGTCAATTGCGTTTTGCTTATGCAGCTTGGCTGTATGGCACCAGAAATTACGTTTGAAAAAGTAGTTCACGATTTTGGCGAAGTGGGACCAGCGCGATCAAGGACCGCTGATTTTAACTTTAAAAACACTGGCTTTGGTTTTTTGAAAATAGAGTATGTCAAGACCTGCTGTGGTGTCTCTGCCGAATTAAGCAAGAAATTATATCTGCCGGGTGAAAGCGGGACTGTGAAAATAGAGTATAGTCCGCGCAAGTCTATGGGTTTGGACACAAAAACTCTGGAGGTAATCAGCAACGACAAGACAGATCCCAATGTTGAGCTGACCATCAAGGCCAACATCGTGAAGAAAGTTGCATGGAAGCCTCAGCGTTTCAAGCTTTTATTCAAAGGCGAAAATACCAGCTGCCCGAAGATTACTGTCAGTAGTCTTGACAACCAGCCCTTTTCCATAACAGCTTTCAAATCGAGTCTCAACTGCATAACTGCTGATGTAAACCCCTCAGCTAAAGCAACAAAATTTGTTCTCCAGCCCAGGGTCAATCCGGAAAAAATACGAAGAAATATGAGGGGATATGTCCACATTCTCCTGACTCATCCAGAATGGAAGACAGTTAGTATTCCCTTTGATGTACTGACCAGATTTATCATTGACCCCCCACAGATTATTGTCCTCAATGCTAAACCACAGGAGCCTGTTAAAAGATATGTATGGATACGTAGCATCTATGGCCCGGATTACGAGGTTGAATCGGCTTCATCGCAGAATGATTTCGTAAAACTTCTAAGTCAGAAAAAGGTTGGCCAGGACTATCAGTTTGAGCTGGAAATAACGCCGCCAGATGTCGAAGGCCAGCAACAGATCTTCACAGATGTATTTTATGTAAGGATAAAGCAAGGCGAGACAATAGAGATTCCCTGTCGCGGATTCTATCTGACCAGAGAGTGACTATCCTACTAAGGCTGGAAAATACCTCTGAAAAAAGTGGATGTTCAGGGTTCAAAAAAGTTGGAGTGAACATTTTGGAAGACTGAGGTAGGGTTTAGGTTATTTTTATTGGGTAGAAACACAGAAATTTTGCCCGAAAGAGTTGTATTGCTCCGAGGGATATGATATGATTATAGCAAAGAAACGCTACTGAGTAGAGTGCGAAGGTCAGATTTGGAAAACCCTCACAGAAAAATGAGAAAATCGATTATGCGTGAAGGTTTTACCTTAATAGAGCTTTTGGTGGTGATTGCTATAATCGCATTATTGATGTCGATATTGATGCCGGCCCTGAAGCGAGTAAGAGAACAAGCCAGAACGATAGGGTGCTTAGCGAACCTGAAGCAGTGGGCTCTGGTCTGTACCATGTATGCGCAAGCCAATGACGGCAAACTCTGGTCCGGCATCGGCGTAAAGGGTTGGTGGTGGCCTTTGCAACTTGAAGACCGGCTTAAGGATTGGAAACAGAATAAAACGTGGTTTTGCCCGACCGCTCAGAAACCTATAATTGACGAAAATGGTGTTACTGCACCCACGCTTAATATCTTCAACGCCTGGGGCATCTACAAAAAAACCTACCAAGGGTATGAAGCGGGTCCAGACGGCGTAGCTGGAAGCTACGGTCTTAATGCTCATTTTCTTACCAGACCTCTCAATTCTGAACATAGGCGTGCGACTGCCTGGAGGACAATTAATGTCCCTCAACCAAACAATGTACCGCTGTTCATAGATGCCTTGCGTTTCGACCTGTGGCCGTACGAAAATAATAGGCCTGCCGACTATGAGTTTGCTGCCTGGGGGGGTGGCAACGATATGGACCGATGCTGCATAAATCGACATGATGGATTCGTAGGCTGCGCATTCGCGGATGGCTCCGCGAGAAAGGTCGGCCTTAAGGAGCTGTGGACGCTAAAGTGGCACAAGAAATTTAACACAGCGGGTCCCATGACCCTGGCCGGCGGCGTTAGACCCGAGGACTGGCCGGAATGGATTAGACCTTTTAAAGACTACTGAAAGTAACTTTTTACCGAAAGGGCATATAAACAATGACGCATGAAAGAGACAATATTATGTGTAAGCGTACAGGTTTTACTCTGATAGAACTCTTGGTAGTAATTGCCATTGTCGCGATCTTAATGGCGATATTGATGCCGGCGCTACAACGGGCGAGGGAACAAGGCAAGCGTGCGGTATGTCTGAACAACCTCAAGCAACTGGCGCTTGCATGGAATGTCTATGCCGATGAAAACGATGATAAGATCGTCAACGGCGCGGCAGGTTACAGCAATGTGCAAACGTCCTGGGGAGATCACAAAAATGAGCAGGCCTGGGTGGGCAGATGTTGGCACAGTAACTACCAGCAAGGCGAACAGTTGCCTGTAGAGCAACAACTTAGCGAGATCAGAAAAGGCGCTCTTTGGCCTTACTGCAAGAATGTAAAGCTCTATAGATGTCCGACCGGTCTACGGGGCGAGATGCTGACATACGCCATCATGTTCTCCATGAATGCTGTTGCTCATGCAGAAGTCAGGGGAGTAGCTGGTGCATTTATAAAGAGGAGGAGCGAGATTCACAATCCAGCCCCGGCCTATAGACTTGTTTTTATTGACGAAGGCTGGGTAACGCCTGATGCCTTTGCCGTTCACTTTAGGGATGAAAAGTGGTGGGACGACCCGCCTGTCCGACATGGTGATGGCACCACGGTCTCCTTTGCGGATGGACACAGCGAATATTGGAAGTGGAAGGGCATCGAAACGATACAGCGAGGCAGGGCCGCCGACCGGACCCATCCAGCCAGCCACTGGTCACCTCAAAGTCCCGACGACAAAGAGGATTTACATCGGATGCAGAGGGGCTGTTGGGGAAGATTAGGATATTAGAACCGCAGTAGGTGGCGCATTTCGATAGTAAGAGCCGCAGTAAAGAACTGGGAAAGACATGCTAAGTCAGCAGACATGGAAGAAAATTTAAGACGAGCCAAAAAATATTCCAAGCGTCAAATCCAATTAACAATTATACAGCTATTTCTAACAGTGGCATTTCTGCTGATTATGCTTTTCCTTGATGCATCGGTACTGTTAAAAAATATGGTTGCAGAATGGAGCCAAAATTTTTATTTGCAGGTGGGCCTTTATTTGACTATTTTTGCCGCGGTTTATTACCTATTATTTGTCGGGCTGGATTTCTATGGCGGCTTCTTGTTGGAACATAAATTCCTGCTATCCAACCAAACAGTGCTTGGCTGGCTAAAAAAGAGCATAAAAAAAGGGCTGTTGGCCTTAATAATGCTTTTGGTGACGGCAGAGGCACTATACTTTTTCCTGCGACATTTCCCCAATAGTTGGTGGCTACTAGCGTCGGCAGCATGGCTATCGCTTACCATCGTGCTTGGTAAGATTACGCCAGTGTTAATCATACCTTTATTTTATAAATGCAGCCCATTAGCCAACACTGCACTCAAGGAAAGATTACTTAACTTAAGCCAGAACTGTGGCGTTGAGGTCAAAGATGTCTTTGAGATTCAGCTAAGCAAAGATACCAAAAAGGCAAACGCCGCCGTTGCAGGATTAGGAAAAGGACGTCGTATACTCTTGGGCGACACTCTATTAAAGAACTATTCGGACGAAGAGATTGAGGCAGTATTTGCTCATGAGTTGGGGCACGTGCGCTTGTGGCATACCTGGAAGATTCTGGGCTTTGGAACAATAGCTTCTCTGGCTTGTTTTTATATAACCTATTTATTATTCGGGGCAGGTATAAGTCTATTTGGCTTTGGCCAAATTTACAACATCGCGGCATTTCCTTTGCTGGCGCTGGTTCTTATAGCATCAGGATTGATTCTTATGCCGGTACAGAATGGATACATGCGACTGTTAGAAAAGCAGGCTGATATGTTTGCTCTGAGCTATATACATAACCAGAAGAATTTTGCCTCTGCTATCACAAAATTAGGTGCTCAGAATTTAGCTGACCCCTCACCAAATAAATGGGTAGAATTATTGTTGTATACACATCCACCTATCTCCAAGCGATTGTGTTATGCCAAGCAAGAATTAGAAGAAATGCCAGACAATTTCAGAAGTTAAAGGCGATACTGATAAGAAGCTGCAAACAGAAAAAGTACTGATTGCAGGCGGCAAATATCGTAAAATAAGTTGCGTTTGTAACGAGGATTCGGATATTATAAGCAGCACCTCAAGGGTGTATCCTGGTTGGAAGGATTAGTTTGATGCGTTTGTGAAAGGAGTGGTCAGCAATGGAACACGAAGTCTTATATCGTCCATCTTATTCTTTGCTGAAGGTAAAGTTAGGGCCAGGAGAGGCAATTTCCGCTGAAGCGGGAGCGATGGTAAGTATGTCCAGCGGCATCGAGATGGAAACCAGCGCAAAGGGAGGTCTATTCGGTGCTCTAAAAAGAAGCATGTTGGGAAGAGAAAGTTTCTTTGTAAACACATTCAAGGCCACCGAAGTCGGAGAAGTGACCTTTGCGCCTTCACTGCCAGGCGATATCTACGGTCTGGAGCTGAAAGGCCAGACCCTCTACGCTCAATCCGGAGCATATATCGCCTCCTCGCCGCAGGTCGAAGTCGACACTAAATGGGGCGGGGCTAAGACTTTCTTTTCGAGAGAAGGGCTGTTTCTTCTGAAAATAAGCGGCACCGGCAAGGTGTTTCTGTCGAGCTACGGAGCTATTCATGAGATTGAGCTTAAAGCTGGCCAGAAATATATCGTAGATACCGGGCACATGGTCGCATTCGATGAAGGTGTAGGATACAGTGTGAAGAGAGTAGGGGGGTTGAAATCAACTCTGTTCAGCGGCGAAGGGCTTGTCTGTGAGCTAACCGGCCCAGGTAAGATTATGATACAGTCCAGAAGTGCAGATGCGTTTCTGTCTTGGCTGATTCCACAAATCCCGAAGCGAGAAAAATAAACCGATCAGGAGAGCATAGTATGTCTATTCAGAAAGCAATGACTCGACGTGATTTTTTGAGTGCAACGGCACTGGCAGCGGCAGGGGCCAAGTTGGCTTTCGATAGTGTATCTATCTTAGCTCAGGAGAAAGGCCAGCGGCCGAAGCAAGCCGGTGGGGTCACCGTGCTTAACCCGCAGAATCGTGTGCCGGTCAGCCTGATTATTGATGACTCCACTTGCCTGGTAAATCTGGCGCACTTTGGCATCCCGCAATTCCACGAGGTTTTTCCCGAGCGCTACAAACAGGACTGGAGGAGCTTACCTCGTGAGATACCCGATGCCTTCGTTCACAAGTTCGGCCAGTGGTGTCGCGAGCACAACGTCAAGGGCAAATACAGCATTGTCCCTTACCCGGCTTTAGTGGGTTGGCTGGACCGGGACATGCCAGGCTGGTCAAAAAAAGAGCTTGACGAGAGCATCAAGCTGGTTCGCGAATTTATGATGCCGGACTGGGACATCCATCCTGAGATGGTCACGCACACCTGGGTCATCAATACAAAGACCGGTCGGCCTTATCCTGAAAGAAGTGAATGGTTTATGGAAAACTGGGGATGGTCAGTGGGCAAGTCAGTTGACGAGTTAGCGGATTATATGAGTTATGCTCTGCGAATTCTCAAAAACGTGGGTTTGGACTGTGAAGGCATCACTACGCCGGGCGGCTTTGGAAACCGTGCGCGACCCCAGTTAGCCCAGGCTACACTCCAGTCATGTCGCGATGTCTTCAAGGCCGAAATCCCGCACTATTTCCGTCACGTGTATTCTCAGAGCGACCGAAGTGTCGCACCGCGTGTCGAGTATGCTTCCGGCCTGGCAGGGTCTGATCCGAAGTGTGTGGTCTCCATTATCGGCTGTACGGGTGACTGGTTCGGCGGCTGGGATGGGCTATCGCCCGGTTCAGTTGACAAATTTATTACCGAGGACCTCAAAAGTGGCCGATTGCCCCAGGTTATCGATAAAGGTGAGCCAGCGATACTCGTCTGCCATTGGCCGGGAATATATTTCAACGGCCAAGAAATTGGCTTCAACATTTTCAAAGAGGTCGTTAGGCGGATTCACGCCAGGTACGACAATTTGATATGGATGAAACTTAGTGAGATCGCTCGTTATTGGGCGGCTAAAGAGCTGACACGAATCGACAAGCAAGGCCGATTCGTCACGTTCAACGCTCCGTTTGCCACAACACGATTTACCGTGTGGATTGAAGCCGATATGCCTGCTATTGGCAAATTGACGAGCAATGGAAATACTGTTCAATTGCGGCAGGTGAAACGATTGCTTCAATTGAAAAGTGGTACGTATCACGTAGATGGACAGAAAATAATTGTTTGTTTCGACCTGCCGAAAGGCAAATCCACTCTGCAGGTGTAATAGGCGGCTTTGGGAAACAATCGTGATTAAATTGCATCGTAGGCCCGTTTGACTTCGTCAGCTATAATCTGAAGCCCTTGAGCAACCGTTTCTTTGTCTTGTGCGTAATTTATACGGATGCATTCATTCTTGTGCTGCCATGGCTCTTTGAGTCCTGGGAAAAAATAGTGTCCAGGGACAATCAGGACCCCTCTTTTTTTGAGGCGCTGGTAAAGTTCAGCGTTTGTAATGGGTAGGCCTCGCAGCCACAGCCACAAGAAGAACGCGCCTTCGGGTTTGTGTATGTGAAAATCAATTCCGTCTAATTGCTGGAGCAGTTTTTCTACCGCCTCGTCTGCTCTTGCTTGATAGAAAGGCTTAATTATGTCCCGGCTCAAATGAATAATCTGGCCGCTGCGAACCAGGTCGGTTGCTATAGCCGCCCCGATTCCGCCCGGCGCAAGGCTCATAACGGCGCCCGCCTGCGAAACCATAGCGATAACCTCCTCGTTGGCTATGACAATTCCTGTACGTGTTGCTGGCAGGCCCAGCTTAGAAAGACTCATACACACAATAGTATGTTCATTCCAGATGGGTTTGGCCTCGGTAAAAATGATGTTTGGAAACGGTGTGCCATAGGCGTTATCAATAATCAAAGGAATATTATTCGCCCGAGCGAGTTCGCTAAGTTTTTCAATTTCGGAATCGGTTAAAACGTTGCCCGTGGGATTGGTAGGCCGTGACACACAAATAGCACCAATCTCATCGGTGATATTAAGCTGGTCAAAGTTAATATGGTATTTGAAGATATGGTCGCTGATATGCTGGATCTGCGGCTTGTTGGCTATGAACAAATCGTCTGTTAGGCCGACATCGCAGTATCCAATATATTCGGGAGCAAGCGGGAACAGGACCTTTTTATTAGCTCCGTCTTCAAAAGTGCCGGCGAAAAGATTAAACAGGATGAAAAACGCCGACTGGCTCCCATTGGTTAGAGCGATGTTTTTCGATTGTATGGGCCAATCAAATTCATTATGGAGTAAGGTGGAAAACGCCTCGATAAATTCCTTATTGCCTTGAGGCGGGTCATAATTTCCGATGATTCGCTCGAATTCGCCCTTATTCTCCAGAATCCTCAACATGCTCCGGCGAAAGTACTGCTGTACCTTGCGAATGTGCGCCGGATTTCCTCCACCGAGCATCAGAATATCCTTGCTTTCTGCCAGGGCATTGCCCAAATCATCCATCAGTTGGCCGATGCCGGAGACAGTCGCGATTTTCTTACCAAATTTGGACACTCTCACCATTGCGTGGGTAACTGCTCAGGCTTTGCCTTCTTCGGCCCGGGTGTTCTTCTATCACCAGGCGGCTATATTGATTAGCTATTATCAACGTCGCAACCAACAGGCACGAGAATCCCATCGCAAAAAGACGCTTCGTGACCTGAGAAAATTGGGCATAAAAGTCAGCCAATTGAGCTGTTGTATACCACATGATTTGTGAATATCTTGCGCTGTAGTACTATATTACCTTCATTGCCGATTTGGCTTTCTTATTCTCCGGTTTCTTCTTTTTTGCCACATCAAGTGATTCCGGTAAGCTTTGAAAACGATGCTGCGGATGGTTCCAGGCTGCGGTTACCACAGTTGTTTCCGCAAGTAACTTCCTGATTTTCCTTGTGGTACTAACCCATTGGGCGTAAATATAGCAGTTCTGGGGTGTTCCGCCACATTCACAGTGTCTCAATAAACAATCCTCGAATAAAGTTCCACCCTCCATAACTTCAAACAGTTCGAGCAGGCTAATTTCTTCTGGTGGTTTGGCAAAAACGTATCCTCTTCTCCGACCTCTTTGAGAGCGAACAAGACCCGCCTTCACCAACCGTTGAAATATCTTGGCGAGATATCCGGGCGGAATTCCCTCGGCTTTGGCTATAGTACTAGTCATGACAGGCAATTGTGTAGTATGCCTAACCATATACATCATGGCATGCAAAGCATAAGCTGCGGCCTGGCTAATCTTCATTGGACATCTCCAAGAGATAATTATCTCAAAAAGATATCATAACACACTGGCTCATACAAGTCTAAACCAGTGGAAAGCTATCTTTCCAGAAATAAGGTATGTATAGTACAGTTCTCGTGTTTTTTAGGCTCCAGGAGCAGGGAAATTCGCAGACTTTTAAGTAAAGCGACCGTCATACGCCCCAACTCATCCCCTTTTGTCCTGGGTTCCCGCGAAGCGGGGTCCCTGCCTTACGACGCTTGTCAATATTAATGCCCAGTTCATCAATCTTCCTGTATAAACTAGACAAACCCACATTCAGAGCCCTTGCTGCTTCAATCTTGTTCCCATCATACTTATTCAGCACGCGGCAAATATGTGCTTTCTCGTATGCTTTGACAGCAGCTTGCAGGTTCTCGTGTTCTTCACTCAATGCTACCGCCTTGGACCCTATCAATCCGATGTCAGAGACCTTTATAACCTCATCTTCAGCAAATATTACTGCTCGCTCAATCACGTTCTGCATCTCCCTTATGTTGCCTTTCCACTCATAACTCATGAGCAGCCGCATAACGTCATCACTTACTCCTATACAGTGTTTTCCCATCTCGGCATTATACTTCTTTATGAAATGTTTAACCAACAGTGGAATGTCCTCTTTTCTCTCGCGTAAAGGGGGAAGATGGATACCGACAACGTTCAACCTGTAAAATAGATCTTCTCGGAAACTTCCCGCTTTTATTTCTTTAGCCAGGTCTTTATTCGTGGCAGCGACCAATCGCAAGTCAATGTCGACAGGTTCCGTGGAGCCTACTGGTATTATTTGCCTATGTTCCACTGCCCGCAGCAGTTTCACTTGACAACTCATCGGCATGTGACCAATTTCATCTAAAAACAAGGTCCCATCACGAGCACATTCAAAAAGCCCCTTTTTGTCCTCAATCGCAGAAGTAAAACTTCCTTTCTTATGACCGAACAATTCGCTTTCGAGCAAGCTCTCGGGTATCGCACTACAGTTAACAGCAATAAAACGTCTGCCGTTTTTCGATCCCAACGAATGTATAGCGCGAGCAACTAATTCTTTACCGGTACCACTTTCTCCTGTTATCAGCACATTACTTTTGGTCGGAGCTACCTTCCGGACCGTTTCAAAAACCTGCTGCATTGCTGGAGACTGGCCTATGATCTGTCCGATATCAAAACTGCCATTCAGCTCACGTTTTAGTTCCAGATTTTCTTCTTGCAACTCCAGATACCGTATATGCTGCCGGACTTTTGTCAATATATCTTCAAACATTACCGGCTTCATTACATAGTCACACGCACCGAGCTTGATTGCCTCCACAGCCATCTCGACCGTACCGTAAGCGGTTATCATTATTACCCGCATCGTGGGTCTTACTCTCATTATCTCACGCAGGACCTTTATCCCGTCTGCACCCGGCATCTGGATATCCAGTATCGCGACAGCATAAGGCTGTTCCGTAACGGCATTTATTGCATCGGTGCCGTTGGACACGGCTGTAACCACCATTCCCTCTTCTCGAAGTATCTTCGCCAGGGTCTGCCTAAAAGTCACTTCGTCATCTGCCAACAATATTTCGTGTCTCATTGTTCGCTATACCTTCTCTGAATAATCTTGTTTTGTACCTATCGCCAGGAAAATACCACCACTAACCATCGCATTCTTTGATAGTTTTCGTGCGATTGGGTAAATCTGTTTCCCCGTTATCACTGCTAATCAAATTTTTTTGGGTCTTTTCGGGGCTCCCACTTCGCGGGTTCCCAGCCGCCATTTTTCGCGGCTGGGGTCCCCGCAATACGTCGCGAAGTGGGGACCTTCGGAATTCGGATTATCACCGTGGTTCCTTTGCCCGGCTCGGACTCCATCGCAATGGTACCGTCCATCTCGGTAACAAGATTGTAGCTTATAAAAAGCCCCAGACCTGTGCCTTTACCAATTTCCTTAGTAGTAAAAAACGATTCAAAAGCACGACCGCAAACTTCCGGGCTCATTCCTATGCCTGTATCACTGACTCGAATCTCAATCATTCCATCTTTAAATTCCCTCGTTATCTCGAGAATGTGGTCCTGCTCGCCATCCTTGGCGTTCATCGCATCCAGCGCGTTTAAGAAGATGTTAAGAAGTACCTGCTCAAAGTGTTGGGGATTCAACCATACTATCGGCAAGTCGGGGTTTGCAACATCCTGGATAGAGATCGACCTGGCACGTTTATCGAAACTAATAAGCGATAAGGTCTTATGTATTAACTCGTTGATATCAGTCCATTTATACTCACCTGCAGGAGGCCGAGACAAACTCAACATACGTTTCAAAATATTGGAAATGCGGTTTACCTGGTATTGTATGAGCAAAAGATTTTCCTTCTCTTCATGTGTTTTTAGTTTCCTGGCCAAATACTGCGCCACTGAAGAAAGACTTGCCAGAGGATTGCCTATCTCATGAGCAATTCCTGACGCCATCTGACCTATGGCGACCATTTTCTCACGCTGTGCCATTTCTATTCGTGACATCTTCAACATTTCATTAATTTCAGTCACCTCTTCAGTTCTCTCAAGTAAATCTTTCTCTAATTTTCTATGCTCAGTTAAGTCCTGCCCCACGATGACGTATCCTAATTTCTGTCCGCCAATACCCACCACGGGGCAGCTCTTAGCTTCGATATAGCGTTGCTCCGTACCTTCAGTAGTAAATTTAATCTGCTCAGTTCCACCGGCTGTTTTATTAGCACAGCTCAAAAGACCTTTCATATGGTCGGCCAAAGTCGGTAGAAAATCATCGAGTGAATCGTCATTTTTATTTATATCACCGTTTTTCTTCCATAATCTTGCAGCAGGGTTGCAAATTGCCACATTGCCGTCACGGGTGACGAATATTAGTCCTTCAGCCATTGCGCTGATAACTGCCTTGAGCACATCGTGATTTCGCGCTGCCTCCTGCTCCTTTGCGGTCATTCGCACGATGACCATTCTGGTCAAGTATTGGGCTACCACCACCATGGAAACAAAGGCCACAAAGACACTAAGTATGTATACCGGATTTATCCATAGTCCTCCTTCTGTAGAAAGTCCAAGTGGATGATAGCCGAGGAATGCTCCATTCTCGAGTTGATTGACGGCCAACAGGCCAAACAATACTATTGTTGTCAGTCCGACAACAAACGACAGATTCCGGGGCAGGATTATCGTCGCTACAATAACCTGAAACGTGTAAAACAGGAAAAACGGATTGACCAGGCCTCCTGAAAAGTGAAGCACTGCTGTAAGGATAACTATATCTACTTCCGCTTGAACCAATCCCAAAACTGTGTCTTTGGGGCCCGCCTGTGCGACATCTTTAGTTGCTATCAAAGAGAAACAGAGATTGCATAATAATAGTATCCCGGCACAAATATAGATTGGCACAGCGTTCTCCAGCACAGGAAAGACATAAGTACCTATAAAGCCTGCTGTTACAGTTCCTGCTGCGACGAGCCATCTAATCTTTATCAGCCAGAGAATCTGGTCGATAAGAGTCTCTCGCGCACACTGGCTGGATTTATCAAAAATCTCTGCAGTAGCAGCGACATTCATAGCCATATCTTATTCTCTCCTGCCTCACATACGGTATCTGCTTATTACACACGACTCTGTGTATCTCTATTGGTAATCTACCTCTTCGGCTTGACTTTGTTTATTCTATCAGTTTTGTCGCTGAAACGCAAGCGCAAATTCCCAATTTTGGGAAAAATTGCGATAGCTGTAGTCATATTGTCCTCTTGCTTCACGATTGGATGTCGTCCTTATTATTTGGCTCAGCAGATATCTGGTCCGCCTGCCGGACAATGCTGT